>JADGOO010000196.1 GCA_017882905.1 Acidimicrobiia bacterium
CACGGTGGGCGGCAACAGCCCGCAGCTGCTCGTGAACGAGATGGCAACCCGCATCGTCAAGGGCGACTGCGATCGATCGCCGAGACGATCCGCCGCTCCGAGTTCGCCGGTGTCGGTGAGATCGAAGCGTGCCGCCCGTGCCCGTTCCGCTCGATCTGCCCCGACAGCGCCGCGCCCGGCGAACCCTCCTGGCCCGCCCTCACCATCAATCCGACCGGCAGCCCGGAGGCGACCCAACCGTAAGCGCGCGGTGGCGAAGGCAGCCCGGGAGCGACGAAGGAGCGACACGGGGGACAAGCCACTCGCCGCGGTAGGCGAAGCCGTCGCAAAAGACACGGGCGAAGGCAGCCCGGGAGCGACGAAGGAGCGACACGGGGGACAAGCCACTCGCCGCGGTAGGCGAAGCCGTCGCAGAAGAACGTAGCGTCCGGCGTCGTGGCAGTGGATCCGCGAGCCCCCGTGATCGCGGGTGTCGGTCAGGTGGAGCAACGTGTCGACGCGCACCTGGCGCGGCCGCCGATCGCGTTGTTCGCCGACGCGGCGCGCCGGGCTGACGACGACGCGGGTGGCGGCTTGCTGGCTCGTACCGACGTGGTCGCGGGTGTGCACATCGTGTCGTGGCCGGTGGCTGATCCGGGCGCCGCGGTGGCGCGCGAGCTCGGCCTCGACGCGCGTCACACGGTGGCGAGCACGGTGGGCGGCAACAGCCCGCAGCTGCTCGTGAACGAGATGGCAGCCCGCATCGTCAAGGGCGACTGCGATGTCGTGCTCGTGGGTGCGGCCGAGTCGATGCATGCCCGGTGGCGCGCGCGGCGCGAGCCACGAGTGCATCTCGACTGGCCCGATTACGGGTCGGTGCCGTGCTCCGACGTTCTCGGCGACGATCGTGCGCCGAACAATCCGGTGGAGCTCGCGCATGGCGCGCTCGCACCGTTGCACGTGTACCCGCTGCTCGAAACGGCGTTGCGGGCGGCCGCCGAACGCGACGTCGACGACCATCAGCGTCACATCGGGGCTCTGTGGTCGCACTTCGCGTCGGTCGCCGCGGCGAATCCGCACGCGTGGAGCCGTCAGGCGTACTCGCCCGAGGAGATCGCGTGGCCCGGGCCCGACAACCGGATGGTCGTAGCGCCGTACACGAAGCGGATGTGCGCCAACATCGACGTGGATCAGGGCGCCGCGTTGCTGCTCTGTTCGTACGAAGCGGCGCGTGCGGCGGGTGTGCCCGACGATCGTCTCGTGTTCCTGCACGCGGGCGCCGACGCGCACGACCACTGGTTCGTCACGGAGCGCCCGTCGCTGGCGCGCTCGATTGCGATCGGCGCGTGCGTGAACGGCGCGTTGGGCGCGTCGGGCCTCACCGTCGACGATGTCGCCCGCTTCGACCTCTACTCGTGCTTCCCGTCGGCAGTGCAGCTGGCGATGGCGTCGATCGGGATCGCGGGCCCGGCCGGGGGCGACAGCCGGCCGCTCACGGTCACTGGCGGCCTGGCGTTCGCGGGTGGTCCCGTGAACAACTACGCCACCCATGGCATCGCGGCCATGGTCGAAGCGCTGCGCGCCGACCCCGGCAGCGTCGGCGTGACCACCGCCTTGGGTTGGTACGCCACGAAGCACTCGGCAGGCGTGTGGTCGACCGATCCCCCATCCGATGGATACCGGCGGGTCGATCCTGCCGTCACTCAAGCATAGGTGGATGCCGTGGCGTCATGCGCGGTGGTCGAGAGCTACGACGGGACAGCTGAGGTGGAAGCGACGGCGGTGGTGATGGAACGCCACGGCGAACCTTCGCACGCGATCCTCGTGGTGCGCACGCCGTCCGGCGCGCGCACCATGGCGGTCGCACGAGACCAAGACATCGCAGCATCGATGGTGCGCGAAGCGTGGGAAGGCCGCCCCGTGACGCTGCGGCGCAATGATGACGTGAACGAGCTCGTGGCATGACGACATCGCGAAGCACGATCTTGTTGCGCGGCTTCACGAAGCACTGCCCCCGGTGTGGCTCCGGCCACTTGTTCAAGGGCTACTTCTCGATGGTGCCCGACTGCCCGCGCTGCGGTCTGCACTTCGAGCGCGAGTCGGGCTATTGGGCCGGCGCGCTGGCGATCAACTTCGTGTGCAGCTTCGGATTGATCATCGTGGTGTTGATCGCGCTGTTGGTCGCGACCTTGCCCGATGTGAACCCAGTGCTCCTGCTCGGCGTGCTGTTGCCGGTGGCGATCCTGGGGCCGATGGTCTGGTATCCGCACTCGAAGACGCTGTGGGTTGCGATCGACCGGGCGTTCTTGCAACGGCTCGGACTCGAAGCCCGACCCGACGAATAGACCGCGACACGCGCAACCGGCGCGACACGCGCAACCGGCGCGGCCATCTCTCATCCAGTGAGAGATGGCCACGCCGGTTGGTGCTTGGCGGGGGGTCAGAGGGCGTCGGTGCCGGCCTCCCCCGTACGGATGCGTGCGATGCGGTCGATGTCGATGGCCCAGACCTTGCCGTCACCGATCTTGCCGGTGCGTGCGGTCTGCATCACGAGATCGATCACCTTGTCGACGATGGCGGTGTCGACCAGGATCTCGATCTTCACCTTCGGCACGAAGTCGATCTTGTACTCCGCGCCGCGCCACACCTCGTCCTTGCCACCTTGGCGGCCGTAGCCCTGGACCTCACTGACCGTGAGGCCCATGACGCCTGCGCCGCGTAGGGCTTCCTTCACCTCCTCGAGCTTGAAGGGTTTGATGATCGCAGTCACGAGTGACGCCATGGGGAGCTCCGGTTCGAACTGCCGCGGAAGCGGCGAGGGATGTGAGGCAGTCGGCGCAGTCGTCGCCGTCATACCATCTCGGACTCGCGTGACTTCACGTCTTTGGGAAGTCCGCTCCCACTGCCCACCGGCGTCGTGTAGCTCATGCCGTAGCCGAACTCCATGTGGTACGCCGGCGTGCCGTGCTCATGGATGTCGAGACCTTCGAGCTCACCGTCACGGTCGACTCTGAGGTTCCACGCACCAGGAATGGCCTTGATGGCGTACATGATGATCAACGCCACCGATGTCACCACGATCACGGCCGTGGCGCTCCCGACGAACTGCGCCTTGAGCTGATCCCAGCCACCGCCGTAGAACAGGCCGTTGACGGTCGTGGTGGTGTCTGTGCCCGTCGCCGTCGGGATCCCGTACTGACCGGTTGCGAACAACCCCAAGCTGAGGGTGCCCCAGATGCCGGCGAAGCCGTGCACCGCCACCGCACCGATCGGGTCGTCCCAGCGCATGTACTCCATGAAGTCGACGCCGAGCGGGACGACGATGCCGGCCACCGCCCCGATCATCAGTGCCCCCGCAGGTGACACCCAGTAACACGGACAGGTGATGGCAACCAGACCGCCGAGGAAGCCGTTGACCGACATGCCGAGGTCCCACTTCTTCGACCTGGGATAGACCCAGAGCACTGCCACGAGACCGGCCGAGCAAGCCGCCAGCGTGGTGTTCGCCGAGACCCGGCCGATGCCCACCCAGTCCATGGCCGACAGCGTGGAGCCGGGGTTGAAGCCGTACCAGCCGAACCACAGGATCACGCCGCCGAGTGCGCCGATCGTGAGGTCGTGGGCCGGCATTGGGCCGCCGCCGTCACGCTTGAACTTGCGGCCGAGGCGCGGACCGAGCGCAATGCAACCGGCGAGGGCGATGAAGCCACCCACCGTGTGCACGACCGTCGAGCCGGCGAAGTCGCGGAAGTTGGCGCCGTTCGTGTGGAACACGCTCTTGAACAAGAAGGTGCCGGGCTGGGCGAGCCACCCACCCGGACCCCAGACCCAGTGGCCGAAGATGGGGTAGATGAAGCCCGAGACGCAGGCGCTGTACAGGATGTCGCCCTTGAAGCCGGTGCGGCCGACCATGGCACCCGAGGTGACCGTGGACGCCGTGTCGGCGAAGGCGAACTGGAACAAGAAGAACGCCAGGAAGGCGACCTGCGTGCCCGGGTAGGCAGCACTCATCCCGTGGAGGAAGAAGTACTGGTGCCCGATGAACCCGTTGCCGACGCCGAACTGGAAGGCAAAGCCGATGCCCCAGTACAAGACGCCACACAAGCAGGTGTCGAACACGCACTCGAGCAGGACGTTCACGGTCTCCCGAGACCGGGCAAAGCCGGCTTCGAGGGCCATGAAGCCCGCCTGCATGAAGAACACGAGGAAGGCGGTGACCAACACCCAGACGGTGTTGATCGCACTCACCGTGTCGTCAATCTTCGGGCCGGCGGTGGCGTGCGTCATCGCGCCTGCCGGCGTATCGATGAGCCACGTGAAGCCCTTGATAGCGGCGAGGACCGCAACGATCCCCGCCATCTTGCCGCCGAGGAGCAACGCGAACATGCGTCGCGTGTCCTTCTGCTTGAAGCGTCCCAAACGCTGTTTGATCATGCGGCGAACGGTACGAAGGTGCGGTGAACCGACTGTGTGTCATGGATTACGGCTCCGAGACCGCAGCATGACTACAACCTGACAGCGAGACTCTGCTTCTCCGACGCTCAGTTGCCGCGCAGGATGCGATACACGCTGTTCACGCGAGCCGTCCGCTTCCTGCAACACGGCCGCGGATCCTGGAATCGTGACCGCGACTGCGGGCGACGATGCCCGCGACGACCTCGTCGACGCGCGGGAGATCGCGCGACGACTCCAGCTCGTGTCGCATCGCACCGTGCTCGATTGGCGACTGCATCACGCGTTCCCCCACCCGGTCACGCGGCGCGGCGCATACCTGTGGCGATGGTCCGACGTGGCGCTCTGGCGCGCGACGCCGGGAGCGGCAGCACTGCTCGCGCACGCGCAACACGCCGCGCTGCGCAATCCCGACGACGCGTGACGACGCACAACGGCGCGCGTCCGCGCGCGTCGGGAGCTCAGCGCGTATTGCCCGTGTGCCCGATCGAGTAGCGACCGGGCTGCGGCCACACGCACAGGCCGTGCGGACCGGAACCGACACGGATGCGCGCGATCAGATGGCCATCGACGGTGGAGAGTGCGTACACCTCACCGTTGTAGCGACCGCTCAGCCACAGCACCTTGCCGTCGGCCGACACGCCACCCATGTCGGGGCTTCCGCCAGGGATCGACCAACGAGCGACGATCTGTTGCGTGGCGAAGTCGATCACGCTGATCGAACCGTCGCCGCGATTCGTGACGTAGAGCAACCGCGCATCGCGACTCGGGTACAAGCCGTGCGCGCCGTTGCCCGTGGGCATGAGACGCTCGACGGTGAACGTGCTCGCGTTGACGAGCCACACGCCGTTCGAGTTCATGTCGGCGACGTAGAACGTTCGTCCATCGGGCGACAGCTTCACGTCTTGGGGACGACTGCCCGCGTGCAGCGTCAGCACGCTCACGACCGAGCGGTGCACGATGTCGAGCACGAGCATCTGGCCTGAGAACTCGCAGCTCGCCAGCGCGTGGGTTCCGTCGGCGGTGAAGTCCAGGTGGTCGACACCACTGCACGGCGCAGTGACCGACTGCTGGAGCGCCATCGTGTGCGGATCACGAAAATCGAGCCGGTGCAGACGCTCGGCGACCACGATCGCCGAGTGCCCATCGGGCGTGAAGTAGAGGTTGTACGGGTCATCGACCGGGATGTCGGGGCCCGACCGGCGACCGGTGCGCGGATCGATCGGCGTGAGCGAGTTACCCCGATCGTTGTCGACGTAGAGCGTCCGCATGTCCCAGGAGGGCGTGACGTGCTGGGGCAGGGTTCCGACCGCGAAGTGGTCGATGACTCGCATCGTGGTGGGGTCGATCACATCCACCGTGTTCGACATGCTGTTCGGCACGTAGACGAGCGATCGCTCCCCGCGCACTGCCGCGCTCATGTCGCCGACGCCAGTGTGCGAGTACACGTTGCCGTCGAACGAAGCCGGCGTTGCCGTAGGGACGACTTCGATTGCACCGACGATGCCCGTACGCCCCGACGCGGCTCGGCCGCCGATCGCGATCACGCGAGATCCGTCGGTCGCCAACGAGAGATCGCTGCGCGCCACGGAGAGCTGCCCAACGGCGCGCAACGTGTTCGTCTTCGTGTCGAGTGCGAGGATCGAGCTCGACAGCGCCGAGGACGATGTGCCGTGGCCACCGGCCAGGATCATGTGCCCGTCGAGGTTCGCGGCCGCCGCGTGCGAGATCGGCGAAGGCAGCTGGGCGACGCGCGTGACGCGGCCGGTGGTCACATCGACGCGCAGTACGTCGCTCGAAGCATCGGCCGATTGCGTGGAGCCGCCGAAGACGTACACCGCCGTGCCGTCGCTCGCGACGGCGGCGTAGCGGAGCGGTTGGGGCAGGTGCGCCACGACACGGGGTGCGCTGCCCGGGCGGTACGCGACAACGGTGTCGAGCCACTTCTGCCCGTCGTAACCACCGACGACGTAGGCCGTGTCACCGACCGTTGTTGCGGCGCTGTCGCTCGAGGCCGCCGGGAGCGTCGACACCCTCGTGGCGTTCCCGTTCGCATCGACACGCCAGATCGCGTCGAGCTGATTGGTGCCGTCGCCACCGCCGAACACGTACAACGCGCCACCGATGGAGGCCGCCGCCGCGTCATGCTGGCGGACCGGGAACGCTGTGACGTTGTGGATCGCCGAGCCGGAGACGATGAACGCACGGTTCGTCGACCCCGACGCGTCGATCCCGGCGAGCGCGAGCACGCCACCCGTGACCGGACCCGACGAGACGTCTTCCACCGGATGACTGAGCTCTGCGATCTGCACCTCGTGCAGAGCGAGCACCGCCGGGACCGTCGTCTTGGGCGCTGCCGCGGTGGTCTGGCTCGGCGCACGCGTCGTGCTCGATGTGCGATTGACAGCGGGCTTCGACGATGAACAAGCACCGAGCGTCAGCGCGAACGCTGCGCCTGCAGCGCCGAGCACGCAGACGGGAGACCGCCGTCTCCGCTGCGCCATGTTCGAGATCCTACGGCGTGACGACTCGGCGGATGATCGCCCCGCGGTCAAGCCGCGGCAAACTGCATTTCGTCGGCTGGACACGGGGATCCGTCTTACCCGCGCCCGGCCCGAGCGAACGAGCCGGAGCGGCGTCCAAGGGCATACTGGTTGTTCCGATGTCCAGCTCTGCGCCTGCACCGCGCCTCGTCGCCGTCGACACCTCCCTCGTCGCCGCGGCCGCCATCACGTCGGTCGTGGTCGTGGTCGGCAACGTGCGCGGCGCGGCCGGCGGGGTGCTCATTGCAGCCGGGAGCGCCGTCGCGCTCTACATCGGCGTGCGGCGCCGCGAGCTCGCGGTCTCCGCCCGCGTGCTCGGCGCCGTGTTCGTAGTGCTCGCGGTCGTGGCGATCTGGCGCGCGCCGCTCGGCTCGCACGACATGTGGTCGTACGCGATGTACGGCCGCATCCTTGAGCACTATCACGCCAACCCGTACCACGTGCTGCCGGCACACTTCGCGCACGATCCCGTACTGCGCATGGTCGGCACCGGGTGGCGGCACACCGTGTGCGTGTACGGACCGCTCTTCCTCGGCGTTGCGGCGGGCGTGAGCCGGCTCGGCGGCACGCACCTCCTCGCGCTGCGCATGGGATTCCAGATACCTGTTGCTCTTGCCGTGCTGATCTCGCTGTGGGTCGTGGCGCGCGGCGGCGCCCGCCGCCAGAGCGTGGCGCTCGTCGGCCTGCAACCCGTGTTGTGGTGCTCGATCGTGAACGGTGGCCACAACGACGTGTACGTGGGGCTCGCCACCGTGGTGGCGCTCGGGCTCCTCCGGCGCGAACGACCGACGCAGGCCGGCGCCGTGCTCGCCGTCGGTGCACTCGTGAAGCTCACCACGCTGCTCGTGCTGCCAGTCGTGTTGGTCGTCATCCTCCTGCGGTACGGCATGCGCGCCACGCTGCGCACGATCGCCACCGTCGGGGCGATTCTCGTTGCCGGGCTCGCCGTGGAGCCCGGTTCCGTGACCGCCGCAGCCAACGTCACGGCAGGCGTGATCACGCGCGCCTCGTTGTGGCGGCTGATCGTCGACGCCGGCTTCATCCGGTCGCATCCGGCCTCGACCGTGGCGCTCGGCGTGGTCGCGGTGATGACCGCCCTGATCACCCTCGCAGTGCTGCTGCGGCGGCCGATCGATCTCGGCTCGGCGGCCACGCTCGCCGTCGTCTCGTTCGCGGTGCTCGGCAGCTACGTGCTGCCGTGGTACATCGCGTGGAGCCTCCCCGTGGCGGCGCTCGCGGCGCGCCGCGACGTACGCGCCCTGGTCGCCGTGCAAGCGGCGCTGCTCGGCATCGCCTACCAGGTGGGCAACGGGCGGGCCGCCGATCGTGCGCTCGGCGGCACACTCACCACGGTTCTGCCGGTGCTCACCGCCGCCACGCTGATCGTGATCACCGTCGTCGTGCTGGTGCGGTCAGGCGTGACCCGCGAAGACGAGGCTGAACACGGTGGTCGGGGTGGCATTGAGCAGCAGCCGTCCGCCCTCGGCTTCCGCGAGCGAACGAGCGAGCGCGAGACCGATGCCGCGCCGAGGGTCGTCGCCACTGCGCCGCGCAAAGACGAGCTGGGTGTCTCCTGACATCGACGTGCCGTCGTCCGCCACGTCGATCGCGAGGCCTTCGCCCAGCTCACGCACCGTCACTCGCACCTGACCCGTGCCATGCTCAACGGCGTTGTCGAGCAACACCGTGAGGATCTGGCGAACCGCCGCCGTCGACGCGTGCACTTCCGGGAGATGCGGCGCAACGGACACGGCGAGGTCTCGACCAGCCGCGACCAGCCGCCGGCGCTCGCGCGCGTCGAGCTCGTCGACGAGGCTCTGCACAGCGAGCGGACCGCGCTCGGTGTGCGTGTCACGAGCCAACGCGAGCAGCTCTTCCACCGTGTGGTCGAGACGATCGGCTTGCGCCAACGCCTCGCGCAGCACCGACTCGTCGAGCCGGTGCGTGAGCTCGGCCGATTCGAGCGTGACCTTCAGCGCGGTGATCGGCGTGCGCAGCTGGTGCGACACATCCGCGCTGAACGCCCGCTCGCGTTGCAACGCCGCACCGAGCCGTTCGGCCGTGGTGGCCAGCGCGGCCGCGACCGTGTCGATCTCCGCAACGCCACACGGAGGCTCGTGCGCCGTGAAGTCACCATCTCCGATCACGCGAGCTGTTGCGGCCAACCGTCGCAACGGAGCGCTGAGCCGGCCGGCCAGCAACCATGCGATCAATGCCGCGAGCCCGATGGCGGCGAGCGCGAGCAACGCGATGAACAACCAGGCGCGCCGCACCCGACGGAACACCTCCGTCTGGCTCGAACCGGCCCGCACCGAGCCGATGATCTGCTCGTTCGCGTCGACCGGCACGGCCACGGCCAGGTGCGCGCCGCGAACCTCGGCAACCTTGCCGGTGCGCACCGAGATGAGCGGACGCTCGAGCTGCACCGGCCCGTCGCCCGCGACCCGTCGACCCTGCGGGTCGTAGACGGCGAGGTGGATATCACGGCCGGCCGAGTGCAACACGATGTCGGCGCCGTCGCGCAGCGACGTGGTGGAGACGTCACGCTCGGCTCGGGTTGCCGCCCGTTCCAGCTCGCCGAGCTCGTTGGTGACGGCCGTGCCGCGCACGACGACAGCGAGCGGGATCGCGAACGTCATCACGGCGACAAAGGCGACGACCAACGTGGTCGTCAGCAGCCGTCGCCTCACGGATCGAACCGGTATCCGACGTGGCGCAGCGTGGTGATCGAAGCGCTCGACGCGGCGATCTTCTTCCTGAGCACCGACATGTGCATGTCGAGCGTCTTGGTCGAGCCGAACCAGTGCTCGTCCCAGACCTTCTCCATGATCTTCTCGCGCGTCACAACCTGGCCCGACTGCTGCACCAACAACGCGAGCAGGTCGAACTCCTTGGGCCGCAGATCGATCTCATCACCGTTGATGAACACGCGGCGAGCGCCGGCATCGACAGTGAGATCGCCCACCGTGACCCGACCATCAGCCGGCGCGGGTGGCTCCGCATCGCGGCGCAGGAGCGCTCGGACGCGAGCGAGCAGCTCCGCGAGGCGGAACGGCTTGACGACGTAGTCGTCGGCACCAGCGTCGAGTCCGACCACCACATCGATCTCTTCGCGTCGAGCAGTGAGGATCATCACCCTGGTGGCGGGGCTGCGCGTGCGCACGGCCCGGCACACGTCGACACCGTCGACGTCGGGCAGGCCGAGGTCGAGGATCACGAGGTCGGGGTGCTCTTGGCCGACACGCTCGATCGCTTCGCGCCCGCTCGCACTCCACTCGGCCGTGAGGCCCGTGGCCACGAGCGCAGCGACGAGTCCGCGAGCGATCACTTCGTCGTCTTCGACCACGAGAACGCACTCTTTGCGCACGTGCGGAGGCTACTTGCCGTCGCGCCGGATCTGTCTGCGAGACTGGCGCCATGTTGCTCGATGAGCTCGTGGTCGACACCGACTCTTTCACCGCCCGTACCGGCTGGACGCTCAAGCCCGAAGGCGCGTGCAAGGGCGAGGTCTGCGTACCCCTCCCCGACTCGGCGCGGCCCGACTCCGGGCACGTCGACGTGCGCGTGGTCGCCGATCGTCTTGGCATGCCGCTCGTGCACGACGCGGCCCACTCGCTGTGGGCCCTTGGTCCCGAATCGTCGGTGACAGGACGCGCGCTCTCCACCGCCGTCGCACCCGAGCTCGTGCTGCCCGACATCGACGGCAATCCCTTCGCACTGTCGAGCCTGCGCGGGCAGAAGGTGCTGCTCGTCGCCTGGGCGTCATGGTGAGGATGCCGCTTCGACCTGCCCGTGTGGCAGGAGCTGCGCACCGAGCTGCATCCGCGCGGTCTCGAGATCGTGACCGTCGCTCTCGACGTCGACCCTGAGCAGGCCCGGCCGTTCATCGAACCGGTTGGCGCCACACATCCTTCGCTCGTCGATCGCACGCACCTGCTCGACGAGCGGTTCGGCGTGGTGAACGTGCCGAACGGCGTGTGGATCGACGAGAACGGTGTCATCGTGCGGCCGGTCGAACCGGCGCACCCGGGTCGCAATCCGGTCACAGACTCGTTCCGCTCGATCGACATCACCACACTTCCGCCCGAAGTGGCCGAGGTGCTCGTGGAGGCGCGCAAGATCCGCACCGAACCCGACCTCTACGTGGCGATGCTGCGCGACTGGGTCGAGCGCGGCGCCGCGAGCCCATACGCGCTCACTCCCGACGAAGTCGTGCGGCGATCGCGACCTCGCGACGTGGCGCGGGCGCGCGCCGCGGCGCACTTCGAGCTCGGCGAGCACCTGCACCGCGCGGGTGAGCACGACGCCGCGATCCCGCACTGGCGCGCAGCGCATCGCGACGATCCCGACAACTGGACCTACAAGCGCAATGCGTGGAACTTTGAGGACCCCGGGCGCCAGGGCCACACCGACGCGTACGACAGCTCCTGGTATGAAGACGTGAAGGCACTCGGCGCCGAGAACTACTACCCGCCGATCGAACCGTGAGCGCCTCAGGCGGAGCGCCGCCGATCACTTCCTCAGGGTCGACTCGATCGCCTTGACCGCCGGATCAGCGCAGGTTGCTGCAGGCTGATCGTGGGTGAGCGTGCACACCTCCGCGGTGATGCCGTTCGCGGCACCGACGACAGCCTGGGTGACCGGGTTGTTCGCATCGGCGAGCGCGGCTGCGATCTGGTCGTGCGTGAGGCCTTGCAGCACACCCGCGTCGTACGTCGGCGAGATCAACGCGTAGCGGCCGTCCAAGTACATGAACGGGAACCCGGTTCCGGGATCGAACTGGCTCCAGATCGCCTGTTGCGCAGGGGTCGGGTTCTCGAGCGACTTGTAGTACCTGCCACTCGGCTCGTTCGTGGTCACCTCGACCGGCGTGAAGTCGATCACGGAGCTCACGTAGTGCGATCCGTAGAACGAGAACGTTGCGGTGTTCGGCAACGTGTCGATCGCCGACGAATGCGTGATCGCGAGGTTCGAGAACGTCCCGAATCGTGCGAGCGCGTTGACGATCGACCAACGCTCCGCCGCGCAGTACGGACAGAACTCGGCTCCGATGAACAACAGCGCCGGCTTACCGGTGGCCGGAGTGCCTCCCTTGATCGGCGGCGGGACCTGGGCCGTGCCGAGACCGACCGAATCGATCACTGCGGTCGGCACCGAGGTGACCTTCGCGACCAGCGCCGCGGGCGCGGGCTTGCGCCCGAGGTTGGCGGTATCGGTGACCGTGAGCTTCTTCGCGCTGCCCCCCGACACGATCGCCGCGATCAGAGCGGCACCGATGGCGAGCGCCAGCACCATCGCGATCCACCACGTGGCCGCCTTCGGCCGACGCCGCAGCGGGTCGGGACGGCGCGCGGGCGGCCGACGATTCGCAGGCTTGCGCTTCGCCGACGCGCCTTGACGGGACTTCGAACTCACCGGGAACCTTCTTCGTCGGGGGCTTGCAGCCATGCGGCGAGCGCCAACATCGTGGCGATGAAGGCGAGCGCGGCGAGATCCATGAGCGGCAGTGACACGAAGCCGAACTCCCACACGTAGCGCGTCGAGCACGGCACGGTGGCCGAGCAGAACGACTGTTGGCTCGGGAACGCCTGGAGCTGCGTGTGGTACACGGCGATCACGATCCCGATCAACGTGGGCGGAAGCGCGTAGCGCCACACGCCACCGTCACGACGGACCGCCGCGACGAGCAGCACGACGCTCAGCGGGTACACGCAGATCCGTTGGTACCAGCACAGCTCGCACGGCGTGAAGTGCGCGCCGAGGGAGTAATAGAGACTCCCGGCCGTGGTGACCGCGGCCACCACCCAAGCCAGCCACAGCGAGTTGCGCGCCACGTCGCCGACCAGCATCGCGGCGCCGCCCTCCGGCTTCAGGCGCGCCGCCACGATCAAGACGACGACGGCGATCGTCGCCGCGATCGTGACCAGGGTCAGCGTCGCGAAGAACCGAGAGAACGCAGCGGTGCTCAACGACCCGAACGCTACGACGCCACTCGCGATTGGTGGGCACCGGACTCTCCGGGGCCCATATCGGGCGAATCTACCGTCGTCTTCGGGCGCATCTGCCGGTCAGACGTCGAGCGATGCAGCCAGGTCGCACAACGGCAGCACGCGCAAGGCGTCGCTGAACATGTCGGGATCGAGGCCGTTCTTCACGAAGGCGAACGAGATCCCCGTGGCCGGGTCGGCCCAGGCGACCTGGCAGTGCGCACCGGCATGACCGAAGGCGGCCGGCGAACAGCCGGAACCGAACATCGCGTAGCGGAACTGGTGCAGCCCGTCGTCACCGGCCAGCACGAGGCCGAGCGTTCGGTTCGCCGGAACGTGCATCAGCGGATCTTCGAACCGGCAGCGCACGTTGGTCTTCGCGTCATCGAGGACAGCGTCGTCCCACAGATCGTTCGGGTTGGCGAGCACGGCTTGATAGAACGCGGCCATCGAAGCCGCCGTCATGATGCCCCCGCCGCCCGGCACGCCGACTTCGCGTACTGCGGGCTCGTCGAGGCGCAGCAAGTCGAGCGATTCGTCGGGCTGCGGATCGCCGACTCGCACACAGTCGATGACATCGCCTTGCTGGGCATTAGGGATGCCGAGCAACCGTGGGAGGCCGAGCGGCGCGCTGACCCTTGCTTCGAGCGCGTCGCGAAAGTCGATTCCCGTAGCGGCCTCGATGAGCTGCGCCAGCACCCAGTGCGCCGAGAGCGCGTGGTACTCGAAGCGAGTGCCCGGCTCCCACTCGAGCTCCCACTGCGCGAAGCGGGCCACACGCCGTTGCGGATCGGCGCCGTCGAGCGGATCGATGGTGGCGTTCGGGAAGCCCGCGGTGTGCAGCATCACCTGCTCGACGGTGACGATGCCCTTGTCATGGCCGGCGAACTCGGGCACGTACTCAGCGACTCGTCGAGTCGGGTCGATCCGACCCTCGGCGATGAGCAGCCACATCATCGACGCCACGATGGGCTTCGTGGCGGAGAACACGCAGAAGCGGGTGTCGTCGTCGGCGCCGAACGTCTCGTACGCGAGCAGCTTGCCATCGCGCGCCACCGCGAGCTGACACGCCGGCGTGACACCCGCCGTCACGAGACGGTGAGCGCGACCGATCAGCTCGTCGAGGCTCATGGCGGGAGTGTCGCGCGGCGGCCCGCGTGCGGTCGACCGACGGGCGCTGGAACGGAACCCTCGGCGACGACGCGGACCCGCGAGACTTCGATCATGGCTCAGTGGTGGATCGACGAGCTCGCGCATGCGGGCGCCGAGCATCTCGACCCGGGTTACGTCGCCGGATACGACCGCAAGTCGGGCGTGGACCCGAGCCAAGACGTGGAGCGCTTGGTACGGCACGGGCTCGACGCCGACGCGACGGTCATCGAGCTCGGCGCAGGCACGGGCGCGCTCACCCTCGCGCTGGCGCCCATCTGCCGCCGCGTGATCGCCGTCGACGTGTCGCCCGCGATGATCGCCGCCCTACGGGATCGCGTCGCCGAACGCGGCCACCACAACGTGAAGGTGGTCGAAGCCGGCTTTCTCTCCTACGAGCACACCGAACGGCCGGTCGACTTCGTCGTGTCCCGCAACGCTCTGCACCACCTCCCCGACTTCTGGAAGGGCATCGCGCTCCAGAGAGTGGCCACCCTCCTGCGCCCGGGTGGCATCCTCAGGCTGCGCGATCTGGTGTTCGACTTCGAGCCGTGCGAGGTGGACGAGCGCATCGACGCGTGGATCGCCGACGCGGTCGACGACCCGGCCGTCGGGTGGACGGCGAGCGAGCTCGCCGAGCACGTGCGCACCGAGTTCAGCACCTACAGCTGGCTGCTCGAAGCGATGCTCACGCGCACCGGCTTCGAGATTCTCGACCGAGAGTTCGCTCGCGCCGCGTATGGCGCCTACACGTGCCGCCGCGGCTGATGCTCGGTACGACTACTTCTCCCAGCTTCGCCGCACCTGCTTCTGCGCGTCTTGTTTGGCGTGCTTCGCGGCGCGTTTCTCCTTCAGCGTTCTGCTCGGCTTCTTGGGCTCGCTCGACGGGGTCGACTTGTTTGCCATGCGCTCACAGTACGACGGCCACCGCCCGGCTCGAAGCGGCGGGAAGATCGTGACCTCCGCGTGGGTTGCCGGGTCGAATGACTGATCACGGACAGACAGCTCATCCCCCGCTCTCGGTGCTCGAGCTCGTTCCGGTGGGCCAGGGCTCCACGCCCGCGCTGGCGCTCGCCGGCGCCGTCGATCTGGCTCGCCTGGCCGAGCGGCTCGGGTACCGGCGCCTCTGGGTGGCGGAGCACCACAACATGCCCGGGATCGCGAGCTCGTCGCCCGCCGTGCTCATCGCCCACCTGGCCGCGTCGACCAGCACGATCCGCGTCGGCGCAGGCGGCGTGATGCTGCCCAACCACGCGGCGCTCGTGGTCGCCGAGCAGTTCGGGATGCTCGAAGCGCTCCACCCCGGACGCATCGATCTCGGCCTCGGACGCGCCCCCGGGACCGACGCCGTCACGGCCGCCGCGCTGCGCCGCAGCCCGTCGCTCGCCGCCGACGAGTTCCCCGAGCAGCTGCGCGACCTCTTCTTGTACTTCGACGGCAACCACCCGCAGATCACGGCCGTGCCCGGTCGTGGCTACCGACCCGCAGTATGGATGCTCGGTTCGAGCGACTTCAGCGCCCAGGTCGCCGGCGCGCTCGGTCTACCGTTCTCGTTCGCGCACCACTTCGCATCGCACAACACCGTGGCCGCGTTGGAGATCTACCGCGCGGCGTTCCGGCCGTCGGCCGTGCTCGAGCAGCCGTATGCGATGATCGGCGTTCCGGTGATCTGTGCCGAGACCGAAGCACGCGCGCGCTGGCTCTCGGGCCCGAGCGCGCTCTCGTTCGTCCGCCTCCGCCAAGGACGCCCGACCCAGCTCCCCACACCCGAGGAAGCCGCTGAGCACGTGTTCACGCCGATGGAGCGCGAGATCGTGCGCAGCTGGACGGCGCCCCTGATCCGCGGCGAACCCACGCACGTGCGCACGGAGCTCGAAGCACTCGCCTCGCGTACGGGTGCCGATGAGCTGATGATCACCACCATGATCCACGGACCGGGCGACCGGCTCCGCTCCTACGAGCTGCTCGCCGCGGCCTGGGGAAGCAGCGCCGACACGAACGTTGTCGAAACCGATGGGTCTGCCCCCACCGAGCCTCTGACGCGCCCCGGCGCGGTTGCGCCGAAGCGCTCGGCGACGGAAGGCTGCGCTCGGGAGGTCGATCCAGATGCGTGACGTTGCGGGACGAATCGCCGTGGTGACGGGTGGCGGGTCAGGGATGGGACGTGAGCTCGTTCATCAGCTCGCGGCGGCGGGCTGCCATGTCGCGACCTGTGATGTCGACGACGCCGCGCTCTCGGAGACCAAGATGCGCGCCGACGCGTCGGCGGGCCCGGGCGTCCTGGTCACGACGTTCGTGGCCGACGTCTCCGACGAGACCCAGGTGATCGCCTTCCGCGACTTCGTGGGTTCGACGCATCGGACCGATCACATCAACCTGCTGTTCAACAACGCGGGAATCGGCGGGGGCGGGAGCTTCGTGCTCGATGCGCGCGCCGAGTGGGACGCGACGTTCGGGGTGTGCTGGGGTGGCGTGTACGCATGCACCCGTGCGTTCATGCCGATGCTGCTCGCGGCCACGGAAGGGCACGTGGTGAACACGAGCAGCGTGAACGGCTTCTGGGCTTCGCTCGGCCCGGGCATCGCGCACACTGCGTACAGCGCAGCCAAGTTCGCGGTGAAGGGCTTCACGGAGGCACTCATCACCGACTTCCGCCTCAATGCACCGCATCTGCAGGCCTCGGTCGTGATGCCCGGCCACATCGGGACGTCGATCGTGCTGAACTCGTCCCGCTACTTCGGTCGGGCACCGAAGGATCTCACCGAGGAGCAAGTCGGTCAGATCCGCGAACGGCTCGCCCGGCAGGGCATCGACGCGAGCGGCGCGTCCGACGAGGACATCCGCCAGGGCGCGCAAGCGCAGGCCGAGCAGTTCCGCGACGGTGCACCCATGACCGCGGCCGATGCGGCGGCCGTGATCCTCGACGGCGTTCGCAACGACCGCTGGCGCATCCTCGTGGGCGGCGACGCCGAAGTGCTCGACCGGTTCGTGCGCGAGACGCCCGAAGAGGCCTACGAGCCCGACTTCCTGCGGCGCCTGCACGCAGCCGGTGCATTCGGCCTCATGCCCTGAGCCGAAGGCAGGACCTCCGACCCGACTTCGGCGCGCTTCACCGCGCGCTGCTGCACTGCTCACCTCCCGTTCACCCAACTGATGTTGATGTGGTTCGAGACACGACAGCAGGAACGAGGAGCGCACTGTGCACAAGACCCGAACCTCTCGATCACTCGCGATCGGCGCGTTGATGGCGTTCGCCGCGACTGCGGCTACTACTGGACGGCTTCACTCGATCCCACCGGCCGCGCCGTCTTGTCACTGAGCGACGTGTATCCCGCCTTCTATCCAGGGACGTACTCCGTCACCGCGACGTACTCGGGTGACGCGAGCTACAACCCTTCGACGACGGCCGCACCACTCCTGCAGACGCTCGTCGGAATCTCCGCGCCGCCGGTGACGACGGTGTCGGCGAACGCCAAGGGCCTACCGGTGTTCAGTCCGCGTTCGTTCACGTTGAGCTCGATCAACCCGGTCGGCTGCAACGTGACGATCTTCAACAACACGCCGAGCGCCCTCGCGCTCGCGTACGGCACCCCGGGCACGTGGAAGCGCCTCCCGGGCAACGGGATCGCGCCGGGTGCCTACGGCAGCATCGGAGTCGGGTTGGCCCAGTACACGGGCTACTTCACAACCACGGCGAACACCGCGAGCTACGTCGCGATCCACTGCCAGTAGCAGGCCAGCGTGCAGCCGGCTCGCCTACAGGTTTGCTCCGTGCATCTGATCGCAGGCACGGGTTTGGCCGGGTGCGAGCTGGCCGCTGCCGATGCCTTCGAGCGCGGCGAACGGCCCGCACGGGTTCGGCCGGATCCACACGTGCATCATCACGTTGGGGTGGAACTTCACGAGCGGCGCGTTGCACGTGCCGTCGGCATTCG
Source organism: Acidimicrobiia bacterium (assembly GCA_017882905.1). Lineage (GTDB taxonomy): Bacteria > Actinomycetota > Acidimicrobiia > IMCC26256 > PALSA-610 > Chersky-683. The sequence continues at coordinate 18,046 of JADGOO010000196.1, forward strand.
TAAGGCCCGCGACCTGTGGTGCCGGCATCGTGTTGGTGAAGCACAGGTCGTCGTGGATGTGGAACTGCACGAGCTTGCCGCCCACGTCGGGAAGGTTCGCGAAGGTGAACTGCTTCGGGAGCATGAACATCACGGCTTCGAGCGTGCGCTTCCCGGTCGCCTGATCGACGTGGTACACGAGCGCTTCGGGCTTGTGCGGGTCGAACCACGTGCTGTCGTCGATCCAGTCCCAGTGAATCCAGTGCTCGTCACCCGTGAGCGCGTCGCCGATCGGGTGGAAACCCTCCTTGGCCGCGGTCGCCGTGCTCGCCCAGTGCGGCAGCACCTCGATCGTCTCGCGCAGGAGCGCTTCGGCACGCTTCTGCTCGCGCACCGTCACTCCGGGAACACCGCCGAGGTCGATCTTCGTCGGGTCGATCGTGCCGTCGGCCAACACCGCGAGCGGGTGCGGCGGGATCACCGCCGGCTTCATGTGTGCCATCTGCGCGGCCGTCATCCCGTCGGGATAGGTGCTCGGTGGCGTGGTCGTGCTCGGCGCACTGCTCTTCGAGAGCGCCGACGTACCGCACGCGGCACCAGCAATCACCGCCAGCGTGCCGATCGCGAGCATCCGCATCGAGCGCATCACAGTCCCCCGGGTCGTGTGCGCCGAGCGTACCCGCCAGCCTCCTCCAGTGGCGACGGCGTGTTACATCTGTCCGACCTGATCCGTCATGGGTTCGGCGATCCACTTCATCGATGTCGGATCGCCGCCGGTCCCGACCCCACCAGAAAGGCGTCTGCTGTGCTTGGCCGCAAGGACTACACCCCCGAAGAGCTCGATCACGCCCAGGCCGCCGTTGCTCAGCAGCTGGCGTCGTTCAAGAAGCTCGCCAAGGCCGCGGCTCCGGCTCTCGCCGCGTTCGAGAACGTGTTCTTCAACAACATGGTGCTCGTGCTCGATCGCTACTTCGTGCACCGCGTGCGCAACGTCACGGGCAAGGACGGCAACCCGCTGAACGAGGTGGAGCTGCTCACCGATTCGATCATGAACAACGGCGGCGTGTTCCAGGGCAACAACGTCATCAAGTACGTGCCCGAGAAGTCGGTGCTGCAGCTCGCGGTCGGCGACAGGATCAACCTCACCGCCGCCGACTTCGAACGCCTCGCCGCGGCGTTCTTCGACGACCTGAAGCGCAAGTTCCTCTAGCGCGGCCGCGCGCTACTCCTAGGGATGCGTCGGGAGGATCTCCGGTGCTCGCGGCGTCTGCGTGAAGTCGAAGTCGGCCACGAGGTCGCCGAGCTGCGTCGCGTTCTCGCGCACATCAGGACGTGAGTCGGGACGACCGTCGGTCTTCGGGTCGATGCGCGCGCTCCCGAGGAAGTCGTCCTCGATGAACTTCAGGTACGCGTCCTGGCTCAGCGTCTGATGATCGATGAAGCCGCGCCGAGCGTAGGGGCTGATCACGATGCCGGGGACACGCAGGCCGTAGCCATTCACATCGACCACGGGCGGGACAACATGGTCGTAGAAGCCGCCCCAATCGTCCCACGTCAAGAAGATCGCGGTGCTGTTCCAGTCGGGGCTCTGCATCACCGCGTTGACCACGCGCGTGACCCATGCCTGGCCGGCGTTGATGCTCGACGGCGGGTGCTCGCTGTCGGGACCGCTCGGGATCACCCACGACACCGAAGGAAGCGTTCCGCTGCGCGCCTGGTCGAAGAACTTGGTGGAGTCCTGCACGTTGTTCGTCTGACCGTCGTTGTGCACGGTGGTGAACCACGGCAGTGGGTTGAAGATGCCCGGCGTGCTCGCCGACTGCTTCACCGCCTGGCAGGCAACCTGGTCGTTCTCGCAGTCGGGTTCGGTGCCCTTGGTGACGTAATAGCCCCAGGAGACCTTGTTCTTGTACATCAGGTACGTGAGATCGGTCCACGCGTAGTTGGGTGCCGTGGGCGTCTCGCCGTGCAGCTTGGCGTAGTCGGGCGGGTAGTCGGGGTTCTTCAGCTCGCTCACGCAGCTCATCGGGTCGTTCGCCTTCGAGCACTTCGCCGACCAGCCCGACACCAAGAACAGGTGCTGGGGAAGGCTCCACGACTTGTTCGGTTCGAACAGATGGTCCTGCAGCACGAAGTCGTGCGCGTACTTCCAGTAGTTCGGGATCTCGGTGGCGTCGTGATACCCCATCACGTTGCGCGGCGAGCCACCGTTGCACGCCGGATCATTGTTACCGACGCACGACTTCGGCTGGATCTCGGCCGACTTGACGAAGCCGTTCATCTTGCCCTTGTTGATGTCGACGTTGGCGACGTACACGCTGTGCGGCCCGCCCTGGTTCACGTCGGACGTGTCGTGGAACGGCTTGACGCAGTCACCGGCCTTCGGGTCGGGCACGCACGTCGTGAAGCTCCCCGACGCGTCGCGCGGCAAGCCGTTGGCGCCCGGGAACGTGCCGAAGTAGCTGTCGAAGGATCGGTTCTCCTGTTCGATCACCACGATGTGCTTGATCTTGTTGATCCCCGCATGGCTCACCGTGGTGTTCGCGGTCCCGCCACCACCTTTGGAACCCGACGAGCCACAGCCCATCAGGGCGATCAGCATCGCCACGACGGTGAACACCAGCGGTCGGCTCGTTCGGGGCCCGGCATGTGGGTGCAGCATGGCCAGCGAACTTAGGGCCGAGATCGACGATCGGGGCATCGGGCTCTCAAGAGAGCGCAATCCGCACAGCACTCCAGGTGAGGCCGCCGTCGACCGTCCGTTCGATGCCCCGCACGCTCCCGGTGTCGGTGATCGCCCACGCCGTGGACACGCTCACCGCATAGAGCTGGTCGATCGGCCCGCCCCCCGGCGCGGCAACGCGCGCCCAGTGCGCGCCGCCATCGCGGCTCGTGAGCACCTCGGTACGCGTCGCCGCCCACCAATGGGTCGCGTCGACCACTGACGCCGCGAACCCGCGCGCGGGAAGTGACACCGCGCTCCACGTGACGCCACGGTCGTGTGTCACTTCGAGGAACGCGCCGAACGTGACTGGCCCGTTCACGACGGCCGCGCCGAAGTCGCCGAAGAACTTGGGCGGCGCCATCTCGTAGCCGCTGTCGGCGGGGAAGCCATTGGGCGTCGGCACGTGAACGAGGTTCCAGGTTCGGCCCGCGTCGTTCGTGCTCCACAATGCCGGGACGCCTCCAGCGCACGCCATGGCGGCAAACCCACGCGTGGAGCTTGCGAACGTGAGGCCCAGCTTGTCGCAGCCCGTATCGAAGGCGCCGGGCGTGCCGGGTGACGTCTGGTCGACGGAGCCGCTGTACGACATCCGCAGCCAGTGCGCTCCGCCATCGGTCGTGCGCAGCACCGTGGCGGCCTCCGATCCGAGCGCGCCCCCCTCGGTGTCCTCGACCCAACCGTCGGTCGAGTTCACGAAGCTGAAGTACTGGACGTCACACGAACCCGACCTGAACCCGGCCGATGATTGCCAGTGCACGCCGCCGTCGACGGTGCGCAGCACGACGGGGATGCAACCGGATCCCTGTGTGGCGAGCCATGCGTGCCGCGCGTCGAGCGCGAACAGGCCGATCACCGACCCCTTCACATCTCGAGGCGTTGCGTCGGTCCAGTGCGCGCCGCCATCGGTCGTGCGCGCGAGCGCGACGCGCGGATCGACTGATGCGACCCACGCCACGGCGGGCGAGATGAACGCCTCGTACTGCGGCACCGGCCCGGAGGCGGCCGGCACGCTCGTCACCGTTGCACTGGTCGACGTCGTGGTCGACGACAACACGATCGGCGCCGTCGTGGGCTCCGGTTGGTCGACAGTGTGGATGCTCCCCGGATGACCACCGGGTCGAGCCACGACCGCGATCCCCGCGATGAGCAGCGTCGCGACCGCGAAGCCACCCCTGCGCACGCGGGCGCGCCGTCGCCCGCGCGCCACGATCGCCGTCGGATCGATCGGTTCCGCCGCGTCGACCGCGCGGCGAATCTCACTCGAGAAGTCATCGCTCATCGTTCACCGCCAAACCGTCGCGCAGACGCGCGAGCGCGCGTTCGAGGTGGGTCTGCACGGTGCTCGAGGAGACTGCGAGCAGCTCCGCCACTTCGGCGTGCGTCCATCCGTAGCCGTGCACCAGAACGACCACAGTGCGTTGCGACACCGACAGGCCGCGCAGCAAGTCGGACAGCTTCGGTTCGACGACGGCTTCCGCGGCGCCCCACCGTTCGACGAGCGAGCGCGAGCGCCGCGACCGCGTGCGGCTCTGACCGACGCGGAACAAGTAGCCGAGCGGGTTGGTGAGGTTGGCGATCTGTGGCCAGTGCTCGTAGCCGTAGAGCAGCGCCTCCTGCACGGCGTCGGCTCCTCTCTCGGTGCCGTAGGCCGCAACGAGCGCGCGCCGGAGCCGCGGCTCCGCTTCACCGCAGAAGGCGATGAACCGCTCGTCTCGTTCCGCTCGTCGCAATGCGCACCTCTAACCGGTAGAGCGCCGAGGCGCCGCTTCACACGACAGCGCGCCATGCCTCGCCGCATACCCGCTCGCCCGGCCCGGGACAAGAAGCTGACCGGAACCGTAGAGTTCCGCCGATGAGCGACGCCGCGAGCCCCTCGATCGATCACCTCGAGGCCACCTGGGCCTCGCTCACCGAGCTCCTGTCGAGCTTGTCGGATGCCGAGTGGAAGACCCCGACCGGTTGTCCTGGCTGGAACGTGCAGGACAACGTGACACACCTCGTCGACTACGAGGCGCGTGCCCTCGGTCGGCCCGCGCCCGCTCACGAGCCCCGCGATCTCTCGCACACCAAGAACGCGCTCGGCCAGAGCAACGAGATCGGCGTCGACCATCGCCGAGACTGGTCGGGCGAACAGGTGCTGGCCGAGCTCTCGGAGGTGACCTCGGCCCGCCTCGCGCAGCTGCACACCTTGCGGCCCGCCGATCTCGCACGCGAGATGGTCACGCCCGCCGGTCCCGGAACGCTCGCCGACATGCTGACGTTGCGCGTCATGGACACGTGGTCACACGAACAAGACATTCGCCGCGCGGTGCGGAGGCCGGGCCACGAGACCGGGCCTGCCGCGACCGAGGCGGTCACCTACTTCGCCCGCTTTCTCCCACTGGTGGTCGGCAAGCGAGCCGCCGCGCCCGACGGCAGCACCGTGGTGTTCGACATCGGTGCCGTGCATCACTGCGCGGTCGAGGTCGTCGCCGGGCGGGCCCGCTTCACCGACGCCGACCCCGCGCCCCCCACCGTCGCACTGTCGATGCCAGTGTCCACGTTCGCGGCGCTCGTAGGCGGTCGCTCCGACGCGCCCGACGACGTGGTGGTGCAGGGCGACGTGGCGCTCGGCCGCGCGATCGTGGCCCAGCTCGGCTTCATGCCCTAGCCACCCGCGCGCTCGTGAACCGCCGCCTTGCGCCGATGAGAACTGCATCGGATCGAGGAGGTCGGCGCTCGTGGTCGCGAAGGTTGCCCGGTCCATGCCCGTACCGCAGGTGGACGACGATCTGCCACTGCTGTACCGCATGCTCGCCGACCAGACGGCGGCACCGGCGATCTACCAACCCACGCACTACTGGGCCGCGTACGAACCGCACGTGATCGCAGCGTTGCGCGCCGGCCTGCACGACTTCCGCCGCCGCCCCGACGCCGCACTCTCGACATTCGGCGCCACCGACGAGCCGCCCACGATGCTGAGCTCGATCACCGGTGTGCCGCCGGAGCATGCCGCGACCGTGTCCGAGCTCGTCGAGACACTGAACCGTGCGCTGGCCGATGGAGACCAGGTCTTGCCCTACCTGCTGCGCGTGGCCGACGTGTTCGAGCTCGCGTACTCGTTCTGCCGCGAGCAGTCGAGGCGCGCGGCTTCTGTCGCGTCGATCGACGAGCTCGACGTGTCGCGGGTCGGCAACCCGTACGGGTTCGATCGCGACGGGCACTTCCTCACGAACGCGGCGCTCTACTACTACATGCGCTACGCGTTCGTGGCCGAACACGTGGATCTGCGAGACGTCGACGTGGTGGTGGAGCTCGGCTCGGGCTCGGGCAAGCAGGTCGAGGTGCTGAAGCGTCTGCACCCACATCTCACGTTCGTGCTCGCCGACCTGGCGCCGCAGCTCTATGTGGCGGAACGGTTCCTGCGCGCCGCATTGCCGGCTGACGCGATCCCTTACGACGACACGCGCGGCGATGGTGTGCTCGATCTCGAGCCGGGCAAGATCCACTTCGTGGGGCCGGCACGCGTCGAAGACCTGAACCCGAACGGAACCGTGCTGTTCTGGAACGCGGCGAGCTTCGGCGAGATGGAACCGGATGTGGTGGCCCACTACGCCAAGGTGGTGTCACCGATCGCCGACTGGCTGTACCTCTGCGAGTGCTTCACCGGCAAGGAGCGCGTGCAAGCGGGCCGGACCGGCGGTGTGCTCGAGCCAGTCGTCTGGTCGCACTACACCGACTCGTTCTGTGAGCATGCGCTCGTGGAGCGGCGCCCGGCCCACACTGGCCATGCGCCGCTCGTGGAGGGGGCCTGCTCCTACGACGACACCTTCTGGACCCGCCGCGCCGCGATCACGCCTTGACCAGCGCGCCGACGAGCGCGGCCGCGATGAAGCTCCCGTAGCGCTTCGCCGACCAGCCGCGCTCGATCACGAGCAGCTCGTACAGCTCGGGAGCGTGATACGTGAACAGGATGTCGCGCGTCTCGCCCGGCTTCGTCGCGAGGCGTCCGGTCTCGGCGAGGTTCGCGGCGAAGAGCTTCATCGCGCCCAGCGTCTCGCGTCGCGTCTGCGCCCACACGTCGGCCGCGCCCGCGTCGGCGGCCGCGGCGTCGCGCGCCAAGAGCTGCACGGGCGCGACGCGCGGCATCACCCGGGCCAGGTGGTCGGCGTACAGCTTGATCTTCTGCTCGGGGCTCGCCGCAGCGATGACCTGGTGGATCACGTCGCGCTCAGCCATCGGCACCGGCTCGTCGTCACCGGCCACGGAGACGTCGAACAGCGCCTTGAGCAACCCGGCTTTGCCGGCGAACGCCTTGTAGACCGTCTCGACCGAGACATCGGCGTCGGTGGCGATCTGGGCGACCGTCGTGGCCGCGAAGCCGTGCTGCAGGAACCGCCGCCGGGCCGCCTGCAGGATCTTGGCCAGAGCCTCGTTCGCCTGGGCCCGGCGCCGGCTCGAGTCGTAGCGCCGCTTCGGCGGGGGCTTGACCGCATCGCTCATTCGATACATACTCCAGTATTAGATACTGCTTACGGTATCTATTGCCAACACGATACCTGGTCCCTGGAGATGTTCGATGCACACACCCACCGTCACCGCCCCGCCGTCGACCCTGCCCGATCGCTGCGCCGCGCTCGGCGCCGCGCGCGCCCTGGCGCCTGAGCTTGCGGCCCGCGCCCCCGAAGCCGAAGCGCTCGGCACGATGCCCCCCGACCTCGTGGCCCGCACTCGCGAGACCGGCCTGTTCCGAGCCTTGCAGCCACGCGCCCTCGGCGGCTCCGAGCTCGAACCGGCAGCATTCATCGAGATGATCGAGGAGCTCTCGCGGGCCGATGGATCGGCCGGCTGGACGATCACGATCGGCGCGGGCGCGCCGGCGTTCGCGGCATGGCTCGACCCGACTGTGGCACTCGAGCTGTTCAGCGACGCGGCCGACTTCACCTCGGCCACGGTCTTCGCGCCCACCGGCCGCGCGGTTCCAGCCGGCGACGGCACGTTCACCGTCGAGGGCCGCTGGCCGTTCGCCAGTGGGTGTCGTCATGCCGAGTGGCTGCTCGCCGGCCTGTTCGTCTTCGACGGCGATGCGCCTCGGATGCTTCCCGAGCGCGGCCCCGACTGGCGACTTGCGTTCTTCCCCCGTGCCGACGCCGAGATCATCGACAACTGGGACGTCATGGGGCTGCGGGCAACCGGCAGCAACGACTTCACGGTGCATGGCCTGCGCGTGCGTGAAGAGCACGTGATCAGCCCATTCTTCGAAGCCGCTCGTCACGACGGTCCGCTGTGGCGGCTCCCCTTCTTCACGCTCGCCGGAGTCGCCCTCGTCGGCGTGCCGCTCGGCATCGGGCGGCGAGCCCTCGACGAGCTCGCCGAGCTCGCGACGACCAAGGTGCGCGGTGGCACGTTCGAACCGCTCGCGCACGACGCAACCGTGCAGGTCGAGTTCGCACGCGCCGAGGGCGGGCTGCAGTCGGCGCGTGCGTTCGTGTTCGATGCCCTCGGCGCCGTGTGGGAGGCGGCGTGTCGCGGCGACGTTCCGACCGTCGAGGAGCGATCCCGGTTCCAGCTCGCCGCGCAGGAAGCGATGCGGGCGGCGGTGAAGGCCACCGACGTGGCGCTCAGCCTTGCCGGCGCAAGCGCAGTGCGCACGACGCATCCCTTGCAGCGCTGCTTCCGCGACCTGCACACCGCGAACCAGCACGCCTACTTCAGCCCGGCCGCACTGAAGCGCTACGCGAACACGCGATTCGGCCTGCCGCAACCCACGTTCATGCTCTGATCGCGGCGGGCGCGCGACGCGCCGGCGTGGGGTGCACCGCAACGCTGTTCGCCCTCGCGACATAGAAAGAGATGTGAGACCCGACGCGCGATCCGACGCCGATCTGCTGGCGCTGTCTCGTACCCAGCCCGCCCTGTTCGGCGAGATCTACGACCGGCACGCAACGGCCGTGTACCGCTACCTGGCCCGACGCGTGGGCGCCGCGACGGCTGAAGACCTCCTCGGTGAGGTCTTCGCCGCCGCGGTGACGGCGCGGTTGCGCGTGCAGCCCCACGTGAGCGGATCAGCGCTGCCGTGGCTCTACGGCATCGCCGGCAACGCCGTACGGTCGCACCTCCGGCGATCGTCGGCTCCGGTCGTGCTCGACGAATCCGCGGTCGTCGACTGGGATGCCGTCGACGCCCGACTCGACGCAGTCGCGTGCCGGAGTCAGCTGCGCATCGCGCTCGCCGCCCTCACCGACGCGGAGTGCGAGCTGCTCCTCCTCGTCGCGTGGGAGGGCCTCACACCGACCGAAGCGGCCGAGGCGCTCGGCCTGAGTGCTGTGGCGGCGCGCAGCCGGCTGCATCGCGCTCGCACCCGCGCCCAAGCCGCACTCGACGACATGACTCGTATCCCGCTGTGAAGGAGAACCCGATGGCGCTCGAGACCTTGATGCACGACACCGCGACGGTCGACGACCCCACACCGACGACGCTCGCAGTCGGACGCGCCGCGCTCGAAGCTGCGCTCAGCCCCGCAGCAACACAGCAGAACCACGCCGTCATCACGCGCCGCCGGCGGCCGCGCGCGCGGCGTTGGGCCGTGGCGACGAGCATCGCGGCTGCGGTGACCGGCGGTCTGCTCCTCGGCCCCACGTTCAACCTGCTCGGCAGTCGATCCGGCGCGAGTGCAGACGCGGCGCCGGTGTTGCTGCGCGCCGGCGTCGCCGCCGGCGCGCAGCCCGGTGGATGGCCGAACGCCGAGTACTGGCACTCGGTCGCCACGATCGAGCCCGGTACGACGAGCGCGAGCTATCAGCGCCAGATCTGGATCGGCCACCACAACAGCGGCGTGCTCGAAGACCCGAGCGTCGATTCGGGAGCCCTGGCACTCGGCGTGGCCGCGTTCCCTGCAGGCGCTCGCGGGCTCAGCTGGGACCAGCTCTACGGGTTGCCCACCGAATCGCACGCGCTGGAGACCGCGCTGCGGGCCGGCATCCACGGCGCCGGACCCGACGACGACTCGGAGCTGTACACGATCGTCGGTGACCTGTTGCGCGAGAGCCCGGCGCCGCCCGCGCTGCGCGAGGCCTTGTGGGAGGTCGCGGCGCGCATCCCCGGCGTATCGCTGATCGGCACGGTCACCGACGGCGCAGGACGGCAGGGTGTAGCCGTGCAACGCGGCGGGCTGCGCTACGTGCTCGACCCCAGTGACGGACGCCTGCTCGAGGAAGTGGACGGCGGGCTGCGCACGACCTACATCGAACAAGGTCCTGCGACCAGCGCGCCGGCCGCGACGAGCAGGTAGTGCAACGCCGCCGGGCGGGACCGCTCAGGTGGCGTCGGGTTGCGCGTCGAGCGCGGCGGCAAGTTCGTCGGCTTCGGCTGAGGCCTTGTCGCTGTGCTCGCGCGCGGCGTCGAGCTCTCGGCGGGCGCGTTCGAGCTCGTCACCCAAGTGGTCGACCCGTTCCTGGGCCTGCGCGGTGCGGGCCTCGGCGTGCGTGACTGCGGTGCGCAGCTTCGTCAGCCTCCGCTCGAGCTCGGCGCGCTCGGCCGCGAGCGCCCGCTCTCGTTCCCGCTCGATCTCCCGAGCGTCGTCTCGCTCGGTCTCCGACTCGAGCTCCTCGCCATCGGAGACCCCCGCGCCACGATCGGGCGCGGTCGGGACCAGGGTGAGACCGAACGCGTCGGGAAAGCCCCCGCCCGGCACTTCGTGCACGAGCCGCCCCGCCCGGAGCTGGTCGGCGACGTCGGCGTCGGTGCTCGCCGCCCGCAAGGTGGCCGCGATCTCGGCTCGGAACTTCTCGTTCGCGCGCGCACCGAGGATCGCTGCGGCCGCCTCGATCGCAGTGTCGAGCCCCTCGCGATGGGCGCGCATCGCACCGCGCAACCCTTCGCCCTTCGACGAGCCCGCACCGGTCTGCGCGACCAGCAGCTCCTTGCTCCGAGCGAGCAGCGCATCGACCTGATCGAGATGGTGGCGGGCGAGCTGGTTGAGTGCCCACGCCGACGTGCTCGGGCGGCGCGCGGCTTGCAGCACGCGCAACGCGTCCTTGTCACCCGCCGTACGAAGCTGCGCTATCAGGCGTTTGCGCGTCGCGACGAACTCGCCCGGTTCCACGCCGTACAGCTCGTCGAGTGCGGCATCGAGCGGTCCGTCCGGCACACCGTCAGCGTAGGTGGAGGCTCGCGCTCGTCCGACGCCGTTCGGCACCACGGCGAGGGCTCCCTAACCTTGCGGCATGGACGACCCCGTACTCGAGACCGCTCCGCTCGGCGCGCAATGGGCCACGATCGACCCGTTCCTCTTCTGCGTGCACCACGTCGACATGTATCCGGCCGGCAACGACACGATGGGGCCGGCCGCGTCGCTCGCCGCACGCGAGCTGGGGATGGACTTCGAGGGTGTCGACGGTTGGCGCATGTACCACGGCACGACGGTGCCCGGGTTCCCGCAACATCCGCACCGCGGTTTCGAGACCGTGACGTTCGTGCGCCGTGGCTTCGTCGACCACTCGGATTCGCTGGGCGCCACCGCGCGCTTCGGGCGCGGCGACGTGCAATGGCTCACCGCGGGCAAGGGCATCGTGCACTGCGAGATGTTCCCCCTTGTCGAGCGCGACGAGGGCAACCCGCTCGAGCTCTTCCAGATCTGGCTGAACCTGCCGGCCGCCGACAAGATGGTCGAGCCGTACTTCACGATGCTGTGGAACGAAGACCTGCCGCGTCACGTCGCCACCGATGACGAAGGCCGCACCACGACCGTCACCGTCATCGCGGGCGAGCTCGCGGGTCTGCGTCCGCCTCCCCCACCGCCCGATTCGTGGGCGTCGCGCGCCGAGGCCGACGTGGCGATCTGGCATCTCGTGCTCGAGCCGGGTGCGCAGTGGCAGCTGCCGCCCGCCGCCGGGCCCGACACAGTCCGGGTGCTCTACGTGTTCGAGGGCGACGCCCGCGTCGGCGAGCACGATGCCGGGGCAGCGACAGGAGTGCATCTCCGCGCCGACCGCGAGGTCGCCATCACGGCCGGCCGTCGTGGCGCCGAGGCACTCGTCCTGCAAGGGCGCCCGATCGGCGAACCCGTCGCGCAGTACGGACCGTTCGTGATGAACGATCGCGTCGGCATCGACCAAGCCTTCGTCGACTACCGCGCCACCGGCTTCGGTGGATGGCCATGGCCGCACGACGATCCGGTGCACCCGCGCGACGCCGACCGCTTCGCCATCGATGCCCACGGACGTTCGCTCAGCCCCGCGGAGACGACCTCGCGCTGAAGCGCCCGTCGCTTCGTGGGTGAGCGGGTACGGAAGTGCGTGGCAGGCCGGCGCATCCGTATCCTCGCCGCCGACTCGACGTGGAGCCGCGGCGAGCCCCGATGCAACGAGAGGTGACGATGCGCAACCGCCACGCCGGCGAGCCGTTCACGACGTCCGACGACGACATCGCCGCGGCGCTGCTCGACGTGAGCATCCCCACGCTCATGCTCTCGCTCGTGCACATCACGGGCGATCCGGAGCTGATCCGCGGGCGCCTCAAGCCCGCCGGGCTGTTCCTCAACGAGGTGCAGGGCTACATGAGCGAAGACGACAAGGCCGAGGTGCGCGCCCTCGCCCTCGACATCATCCGCGACTACCGCGACCGCGGCTGCCCGGAGCCCGCGCCGATCGCGCCACAGCTGCTCCACGAGATGATGTCGTGGCTCGTCGTGGAAGACGTGCCCGACGAGTACGTGCCCATGCTGATGGAGGAGATGGAGCTCGACGGCGCCGACGCCCGCCAGGTGGCTGCGCCGGCCGACATCGCCGCCCGCGAAGCGTTCCCCGTCGTGGTGATCGGCTGCGGGCAGTCGGGCCTGCTCGCTGGCATCCGGTTGCAGGAAGCCGGCATCCCGTTCACCATCGTCGAGAAGAACTCGGGCGTCGGCGGCACGTGGTGGGAGAACTCGTACCCCGGTGCCCGCGTCGACGTCGGCAACCACTTCTACTGCTACAGCTTCGAACCGAGCGACCACTGGACCGAGTTCTTCGCCCAGCAACCCGAGCTGCAGGCGTACTTCCAAGGCGTGATGGAGAAGTACGGCATCGACAAGCACATCCGCTGGGAGACCGAAGTCATCAGCACCCGATGGGACGACGCGTCGAGCACCTGGAAGGTGCAGGCGCGCGCCGCCGACGGCTCCGTCGAGACGCTCACCGCCCGAGCAGTCATCTCCGCCGTCGGGCAGCTGAACCGGCCGAACATCCCGGAGATCGCAGGCCAAGAAACGTTCGCGGGGCCGTCGTTCCACTCCGCTCGTTGGGATCACGACCTCGATCTCGCGGGCAAGCGCGTGGCGATGATCGGCGCCGGTGCGAGCGGCTTCCAGATCGCGCCCGCAATCGCCGGCGAAGTGCAGCAGCTCACCGTGTTCCAACGCACCGCGCAGTGGATGTTCCCGAACCCCAACTACCACGCAGCCGTCGGTCCGGGCGTGCGCTGGGCGCTCCGGCACCTCCCCTTCTACGGACGCTGGTACCGCTTCCTCATCTTCTGGCCGGGTTGCGACAAGGGCTTGCAAGCGGCGCGGGTCGACCCCGATTACCCCGACCAGCAGCGCGCGGTCAGCGAGACGAACGAGCTGACGCGCCAGATGTTCACCGACTGGATCACGAGCCAGGTCGGCGACGATCCCGAGCTGATCGCGAAGGTCGTGCCCGACTATCCGGCAACTGGGAAGCGAACGCTGCAGGACAACGGCAGCTGGTTGCGCACGCTCACACGCGACAACGTGGAGCTCGTTCGCACCGGCATCGATCACATCGAGCCCGATGCGATCGTGACGGTCGACGGCGAGCGCTACGAGTGCGATGTGATCGTGTACGCGACAGGCTTCCACGCGAACCGGGTGCTGTGGCCGATGGAGATCACCGGTCGTGACGGCACCGATCTGCGCACGCTGTGGGGTGAACGTCCGGCCGCGTACTTGGGGATCACGATTCCCGGCTTCCCGAACTTCTTCTGCATGTACGGACCAGGCACCAACCTCGCGCACGGCGGCAGCTTGATCTTCCACTCCGAATGCCAGATGCGCTACATCTCGCAATGTCTCGACGCGCTCATCGATGGTGGCCATCGTTCGATGGAACCGCGCCAGGACAAGTACGAGGAATGGCACGCACGCTCACAAGCCGAGATCCGCAAGCTCGTGTGGAGCCAGCCTTCGGTGAAGCACTCGTTCTTCAAGAATGCGTACGGCGAGATCCACGTACTGAGCCCGTGGCGCATCGTCGACTACTGGACCTGGACGAAGACCCCGGAGCCGACCGACTTCGTCTTCTCCTGACGACGAGGTTCGGCGCGCGTCGTCGGTCCGTCAACCGCCCACAGCATCGGCGGCTGCGATCCGCGCCGCGAGCAGGTCGAGGATCGGGTTGTCCTCGATCGGGAACGGGCTCGCCAATCCTGCTCCGAGATGCAGGTAGCCGATCCGCGCCATGATCGCTGTACTGCGGGTCACTGCGAGGATCTCGTACCACTCGAGGTCGTGGAGTATCCGGCCGCTGAGCGCTTCGTACTGCGCGATCGTGCCGTCGCGGTCGGGAAAGCCGGCAAGCTGCCGACCGAGCATGGATCGCATCGTGGCTTCGAGCGTGATGAACCAGGCGACATCGTGTTCCGCTGCACCGATCGACGCCATGTCCCAGTCGAGCACGGCGCGCGGCATCAGGTCGTCGCCGAAGATCGCGTTGCCGAAGCGAACATCGCCCCAGAGCAGCACGGGCTCCGATTCGGTGACCGGCTGGTGGGCCCGGCACCACTCGAGCGCGTCGACGAGCTCGCGAACCGGCGCGCCGCCGCTCGACCATTCGAGGTAGTCGGCCCAGAAGTCGAGCTCGGCTGCGTTGTCGCGCACAGGGACACCGGCCGCCGCGCTCAGATCGGCACGGTGCGTGGCCGCAATGGCGCCTATGAACGCCTCGTAGACCTGGCCGCGTTCGGCCTCGGTGAGTGAGTGCAACCACGGGTCGAGGGCCGCGACCTCGCCAAGCACGTGGCCGTGCACTCGCGGCATCACCATGAACGGAACGCCGAGCCACGAGACTTCGGAGACCAGCTCCGGCATCGCGATCGCCACCCCAGCGGCCGCCGCCGCCATCTGCGCGATCGTCTGCTGCGCGAGGTCGTAGTCGCGAAATGTGCCCACGGTCGGCGGGGCGAGACGCACCACGAGCTCGTACTTCTGCTCGCCGCGCGCATCGCCATCGGTTCCCGACGCGGCGAGATCGACGAGAACCGTCTCGCTCGAATATCCGATCGACGGATGCTCGGCGTGGACCACGCGCACGTTGTCGGAGCCGGTGCGCGCCGCGAACCAGGCTGCGAGCGCGCCGGCCACGACGAGCGGATCACGATGTGTCAGGAGCGCCATGCCAACCTCGTGAGTAGATTTACACTCATGGCGCTACATGTAAAGTCCGCCGGCCGCCGGGCCAGCGCTTCATGACCGAGCTCGGGCCCCTCGGGCCGCTCGACGAGCTGCTCGCCCACCAGATCGTCGATACCTTCGCGACCGTCTCCCAGTCGGATCGATCGTGGACCGAGAAGATCTGTGCGATGGCTGCGGCGAGCGACGGTTCGCTCGCACTCGGGTTCGGGCTCGGCAAGTACCCGAACCGCGGCGTGATGGACGCCTACGCCGGCGTGTCGCGCGGTACCGAGCAATGGACGGTGCGCGCGAGCCGCGAGCTCGGCGCCGACGGCGACACCACCGTGGTCGGTCCGATCCACTACGAGGTGCTCGAACCGATGCGGTGCATCCGCTTCGCACTCGATGCCAACGACGTGCAGCCCGTCTCATTCGAGTGGATCTTCGAGGGTGTGGTGCCGGCCGTGCTGGAGAACCACGAGGTGCACCGCGCCCGCGACGGCCGGCGCATCGACGCCGACATCGCGCGCTACCACCACATCGGCGCCGCGCACGGTTGGATGGATGTCGACGGCCACCGCACCGATTTCACCGACGAGCGCTGGGTCTCGACTCGCGACCACTCGTGGGGTGTCCGCTACCAGGTCGGTGTTCCGATCACCGACATCGCCCCCGCGCCGGTTCCGACGAACGTGGCTACGACGGTCATCTGGTCGCCGATCCTGATGACACGCGCCGATGGCACGCGCTACGGCCTGCACACCTATTACCAACGCCACGCGTTCGGCGACTGGCAGCGCATCGAGCTGCAAGGTGGCTTCGAGCATCCCGACGGCCGGCGCGAGCCATATGGCGCGCTCGTTCCCGAGCTCGAGGTCGACCCGGTCAACCGACGGTTGCGTGGCGGCGTGTTGCACGCCACCATGCACGACGGCACGGCTCGCGATCTCACGATCACCGCACTCTCCGCCACCGGATTCCACCTCGGCGCCGGCCTGTACTTCGGCTTCGACGGCCATTGGCACGGCGAGTGGCGCGGCCGGCAGCACGTCGATGGTGAGCACATCGCCGACTGCACCACGTTCGAGCAGGCGCGCCGCCTGCACCAGCTGCGCGATTGCATTGTGCGTGTCGACGACCCGGTCGGCGGTGGGGTCGGCGTCGGCAACCTGCAGAGCATCTTCGCAGGACCCCAACCCGACCTCGGCCTCGACGAGCAATCGTCGTTCATGTGAACGGCGCGATGAACGAGGAGCCCATGTCCGACCTTCCCGCCGACCCCACGGTTCCCGGCTACTACCTGCGCGCCGACTACTACGAGCTGCTGGCCGACCTGCGGCGCGACGCGCCGATCCACGAGTTCGCACCCGGCATGCGGACAGTCGCACGCTACGACGACATCCGCAAGATCAGTCGCGATCCGGCGCGGTTCTGCTCGTCGATGGGTGCGCTCGTCAACGACCCGATGCGCACCTGGGAACGGCCCACCAAGGCACCGTCGATCCTGCACATGGATCCGCCCGATCACGTGGGCTTCCGCAAGCTCGTGAACCGCGAGTTCACGCCGCGCGCGATTGCCGATCTCGAACCGCGCATTCGCGAGCTCGCACGCGCCGCGCTCGACCGGACGCCCGACACGGGCGTGTTCGACTTCGTCGACCTGGTTGCCGCGCCGTTCCCGCTGATGGTCATCGCGGAGCTGCTCGGCATCCCCGACGGTGACCGACCCGACTTCCGGCGCTGGTCCGACGCGACCATCGAGGCCACCGACAAGCCGCCCGAGGAGACTGCGGCCGCAACGGGCGAGCTCTTCAGGTACCTCATCGAGCACATCGCCGCCAAGACAGCCGACCCCGGCGACGACGTGGTGTCGATCCTCGTGGCCGCCGAGGTCGACGGCCGTTCCCTCGACCGCGACGAGCTGCTGATCTTCTTGCTCGCGCTGCTCGTGGCCGGCAACGAGACGACGCGCACACTCATCTCCGGCGGCGCGCTCACACTGTTCGAGCATCCCGATCAGCGCGCCGAGCTCGTCGCCGATCCGACGCTCATCCCGGCCGCCGTCGAGGAGTGCCTCCGCTGGGTCACGCCCATCCAGGCGTTCGCCCGCACGGTCACCGCCGACACGGTCGTCGGTGGTGTCGAGGTCAAAGCGCTCGACTATCTCGTGATGCTCTACGCGTCGGGCAATCGAGACGAGGCGGCGTTCGGGCCCACGGCCAACGTGTTCGACATCCGGCGCGACACGAACCCCCCGCATCTTGCGTTCGGCTTCGGCGAGCACCTGTGTCTGGGCGCCGCGCTCGCGCGCATGGAGGCTCGCATCCTGTTCGAGGAGATGCTCGCGCGTCACCCGGGCTATGTCGTCGACGGTGAACCGCAGTGGGTGGCGTCGAGCCTCGTACGCGGGATGCACTCGATGCCGGTCGCCTGGGCCCCGTAGTCGTGAGCGCGCCCAGCACCTTCGCCGAGCTCGTGCTCAGCCGAGCCGACGACGACACCACCGGGCTGCTGTACGAAGACGAACGATGGTCGTGGCGCGAGGTGGTCGCCGAAGCGCGTGTACGCGCCGAGCTGCTCGTGCGGGCGCGCCGTCCCGGCCCGTTCCATGTGGGCGTGCTGCTCGAGAACGTGCCGGAGTTCATGTTCGTGTTCATGGGCGCCGGCCTCGTCGGCGCCGCGGTCGTTGGCATCAACCCGACGCGCCGCGGCGCCGAGCTCGCCCGCGACATCAACCACACCGATTGCCAGCTGATCGTGACCGACGGCTCGATGCGGCCGCTGCTCGACGGCATCGCGCTCGATGTCACGCCCGACCGCATCCTCGACATCGACGGACAGGAGTACCGCAGGGCACTCGACGTCGCAGCCGAGTCGGCCGGCGGCGACAGCATTGTCGCCCTCACCTCACCAGATCCCGACACGCTGCTCGCACTGCTGTTCACATCGGGTTCCACGGGTGCACCGAAGGCCGTGCGAATGACGCAGGGCCGCGCCGCACGCGTGGTTGCCAACGCGCTGTTCTCGCCCGACGACGTGCTGTATTGCGCGATGCCCCTCTACCACGGCAACGCGCTCAACGCGAACCTCTTCCCGGCGCTGCGCTCCGGCGCAACGATCGCGCTGCGCCGCAAGTTCTCGGCCTCGGGGTTCCTGCCCGACGCGCGGCGCTACGGCGTCACGTTCTTCAACACCGTCGGTCGAGCGTTGAACCACATCCTGTCCACGCCCCCGACCGACGACGACCGCAATCACTCGATCAAGTACGTGCTCGGTCCCGAGTCGGCACCGGCCGACGTGCGTGCGTTCCGCAAGCGCTTCGGCCCACCCGTGATCGAGGGCTACGGCTCGAGCGAGAACGCGATCATCCTCGTACCGGACCCGGCGCTGCCGAAGGGCTCGCTCGGCCGCCCGCTCGAGGGCATCGACGTGGTGATCCTCGATCCGATGACGGCCGTGGAGAAGGCCCGAGCGCGATTCGACGAGCACGGCCGGTTGCTCAACGCCGGCGAGGCGATCGGCGAGCTCGTGAGCCGCAACGCAACGGCGCGCTTCGAGGGCTACTACAACAATCCCGAAGCCGACGCGGAGCGCACCCGCAACGGCTGGTACTGGTCGGGCGATCTCGGCTATTGCGACGAAGCCGGCGTGTTCTGGTTCGCGGGGCGCAACGCCGACTGGCTCCGGGTCGACGGCGAGAACTTCGCCGCGGCACCGATCGAGCGCATTCTGGCGCGGTTCCCCGGCGCCGATGGCGTGGCCGTGTATGCCGTGCCCGACAGCCGGACGGGTGATCAGGTGATGGGCGCGATCGAGATGCTCGCCGGTACCGCGTTCGATCCCGATGCCTTTGCCACCTTCCTCGACGAGCAGCGTGATCTCGGCACCAAGTGGGCGCCGCGATATGTGCGCGTCATCGAATCGCTGCCGGTGGGAGCCACGAACAAGATCGACAAGCGGCCGCTTCGGGCGCAGCGGTGGGACACCTCGGATCCGGTCTACTGGCGCGCGCCGCGCGCCGCCGCGTACGTGCGCTTCACGGTCGCCGACGCGCAGGCGCTGCGCGCCGAGTTCGACCACAACGGCCGCGCCAACTTGCTCGTCTGACCGGGATGGCGGCGCGGCCGGCCGGCGTCAACCCGTGGCCCGCATCGTCGAGCGGCGCGGCAATCCGGCGAAGCTGCGCAGGTTGGCGAGCAGCACGTCGGGATCGGGATGGGGCACGAGGTAGTGCGAGTACGCCACCCGCAAGCAGAGCTCGGCCGCCTGCTCGCTCGACAGGTGACCGCTGCGCACCGCCGGTACCTGTTGCAGCGCGTCGCCGAGCAGGCGCGCCAGCGCGTCGATCTGGATCGGGAGCGCGCGGGCGAGCGACTGCAGCGCGAACTGCGGGTCGGCACCGATCGGATCCGGACCCATCAGACCATCGAGGTAGTTCACGAGATACCGAAGCGCGGCATCGAGCCTCCGGGCCGGGCTTCGATGCCCCTCGATCACCGCGCGCAGGCCGCGATCGAACTGCTCTTGCTCATAGCCCGCGATGGCAGCCAGGAGATCTGCCTTCGTGGGGAACCACCGGTAGAGCGTTGGACGAGAAACTCCCGCCGCGACGGCGATCGCCGACAGCGTCAGCTTGCCCGGCCCACGCTCGCTGATCGCTTGCCTGGTTGCGGCAAGGATCGCTTCCCGACTCGTCGAGCTGCCCTGCACGCCTCGACCATTACACGTGCCCTGTGGGTTGTAAAGCTGTCAGGTAGCCGGCTCGCCGGCGACGACTGCGCTCGAACGCTCCCGCGAGTGCGACAATGCCCGCCGTGAGCACGCCGCGCGAGTCGATCACGAGCGTGCGGATCTTGGGCGGAGTGCACGCGGTCGCGGCCGATGGCTCACTCGTCGATCTGCCGAGCGCGAGCCAGCGCCGCCTGCTCGCAATCCTGGCGCTGCACGCGCCTCGCCGGTTGCGTTCCGAGTGGCTCGCTGACACATTGGAGATCTCTCCGGGGGCACTGCGCACATCGGTGTCGCGCGTGCGCGCCACGCTCGGTGCCGCGATGCTCGAGACGGCAAGCACCGGTTACGCGCTCGTCGGCGAGGTCGACGCCACTCGGTTCTGCGACGCCGTCGCCGCGGCCGCCGGCGCCGGCGACCGAGTGCGCGCCCTGCAGCTGGCGCTCGGTCTCTGGAACGGCGCGCCCCTCGACGAGTTCTGCGGCGAGCGGTGGGCCGACGGCGACAGCGCGCGCCTCACCGAGATCCACGCGGGCACGGTCGACGATCTTGCCGAGGCGCTGGTCGACGCCCGTCAGGCGGCCGACGCAGTTGCGCAGCTCGAGAGCCAGATCGCCCGCTACCCGTATCGCGACCGCTCTCGAGGGCTCTTGATACGGGCACTGTCGAGCTCCGGGCGCCAAGCCGACGCACTGCGCGCGTTCCAGCAGTACCGGGCAGTCCTCATCGAGGAGTTCGGCACCGATCCGTCGCCCGACGTCGTGCGCATCGAACGGCGAATCGCAACCGGCTGGGATGGCGTCGCGGCGGCACCGGTCGCTCGCGCCGTGACCGGCGCGGCGGCGACTCGGCCCGCCTTCGACATCCCGCTTCCGTCTTCGCTCATGCACCAAGAAGGGTTCGTGGGTCGCCACGAGGCCATGAAGACGCTCGCAAACGAGCTCGACCGAGCCTCGGAGTCGGGCTTGCGATGCGTGTTGATCGGAGGCGAGGCCGGCATTGGCAAGACTGCGCTGTTGGCCGCGTTCGCCGCGGAGCTCATGTCGTCGGCCACGGCCACGGTGGCCTACGGGCGTTGCGACGAGACCGGCGCTGCGCTTCAGCCGTTCCGGACCGTCCTCGCCGCATGCGTCGAGCACGCACCGACCGACATGCTGACCGAACACGTCGCGCGGCACGGCGGCGAGCTCGGCCGCATCTGTCCGTCGCTCGCCTTGCGAGTGACGACCACACCATCGGCGACCGCTTCCGACGACGCGACCGAGCGGTACCTCGCGTTCGAAGCAGCTTCCGACCTGCTCCGCCGAATCGCATCGCCACGGCCTTTGGTGGTGATGCTCGACGATCTGCAGTGGGCCGAACCGACGGCACTCCTGTTGCTCCGCCACCTTGCCCACGCACTCGCCGATGCGCCGGTGCTGCTCGTGCTGAGTCGACGCGACGCCGGCGAGGCGGAATCAGAAGCGCTGCGACTCGCATTGGCCGACGTCGCCCGCACTGACGCGCGCCGTCTCGACCTGCTCGGACTCGAAGATCACGAGCTCGGCGACCTGGTCTCAGTCAGTGTGCGCGGCGCTCACGGACGCGCCGAGGCTGTCGTCGCCGCGCTGCACACGCAGACGGCAGGAAATCCGCTCTACGCCTCGCAGCTGATCCGCCACTGGTCCGAGACGAGCTTCGACCCAACGGTCGTTCCACCGAGTCTGCGCGACGTCGTGTGGAGCCGCATCAACGCCATCGGCGACGACGCGACCGACGTCCTCATGGCGGCGTCGGTCCTCGGCGTGGATTTCGACGAAGCCGTGCTGCTCGACATGCTCGATCTCCCGGAATCGACCGTGATCGACACGCTCGACGCGGCCGAGCGCAACGGGCTCCTGATCGACGCAGGGTCGGTTCGCAGATCGCTGCGCTTCGTCCACGCGCTCATCGCAAGTGCGCTGTACACCGAGCTCGGAAGCTCTCGACGAGCCCGGCTCCACGGGCTCGCGGCCCATGCGCTCGAGAACGGCGTCGACGAGCTGCCGCCAAGCATCGTGGTCCAGCTCGCGCGCCACTGCGCGCTCGCCGGCCGGCCGGCCGAGGCTCTGAGCTGGTCCACCCGCGCCGGCGATCACGCGCTCGACCATCTCGCGCCCACCGAAGCCGCGCAGCACTATCGGGTGGCGCTCGACCTCGCGATCGCGCTCGACCGACCCGACGCCGTGCAGGCTGATCTACTCGTGCGCCTCGGGGACGCGCAGCACCGCTGCGGCGACAGCGAGGTGCACGCCACGCTCGCCGAGGGCGCGCGCCTCGCGCAACGCAGCGGGGCGCACGACGCACTCGTGCGGGCGGTGTTCGCGGCCGACCGCGGCTTCATGCGCGTCGACAACAGTGCGCCGGAGTACTTGGCGACCATCGAAGCGGCGATCGCGGTCACTGAACGCACCGACGTGCCCACGTACGCGCGCCTGCGCGCACTGCTTGCGCGCAGCCTCGTGTTCACGCCCGACGCGGCGCGGCGGCTCGCCGCCGCGCACGAGGCACTCGATCTCGCGACCGAGCACGGCGACCCCACGCTGCTCGCGCAGGTTGCGCCGGCAGTGCTGTATGCGCTGTGGGGTCCTGGGCGCCGTGCGCTGCGATCACGCGTGGCCGCGGCCGCGACTCACGCCGCCGAGAGCACGGGCGACCCGAGGCTCCAGTTCGGCGCGCACCTCGCGGCCTACAACGCGGCAGTGGAATCGGCCGACCACGTGGTCGCGGCGCGCAGCCAGGCCCGGATGCGAGCGATCGCTCAGGCCATCGGCGAACCTCACCTGCGGTGGACGATCGGCCTGCACGACACGTTCGACACCATGATGGCCGGCCGGCTCGACGAGGCAGAAGCCATCGCCACGGCAACCCTCGACCTCGGCATGCAGATCGGGGAGCGCGACGCGTTCACCTTCTTCGCGGGGGAGCTCTTCGTGATCGGCACGTTCGCCGGGCGCCACGAAGAGCTGCTGCCTCTCGTGGAACAAGCCGCGCGCGAAAGCCCGAGCGTCATCCCGTTCACCCTCGGCTATGCGATCGTCTGCGCTGCGATCGGACGGGTCGAAGTCGCTCGCGAGATCCTGAGCGAAGGGCTGGCGAACCGGTTCAGCGAGATCTCGGTCGACAACATGTGGATGACCTCGGTGATCGGATACGCAGTGCTCGCCGTCGAGCTCGGCGATGCCGAGACGGCGGCCTACCTGCTCCCGCTCATCGAGCCCTTCTCCGACGAGGTCGCGTTCAACGGCGTGACCAGCCAAGGTCCCGTCGCCGCGTACGTGGGCAAGCTCGCATCGCTGCTCGGCGAGCACGACGTTGCCGAGGAGCGCCTCCGACTGGCACTCGACATCGCCACCTCGTTCGGTTGGATGTACCACCGGGCCACCACGCTGTTCGCGCTGGCGCAGGCCCGGTACCGCCGAAACGGCAGCCTCGACAGCGAATCGGAGGCGTGGCTCACCGAAGCGTCGGAGCTGTGCCGTGCGCGCGGCTTTCGCAACTGGATACCGCAGATCGACGCGCTCGCAGCTGCGCCGTGACGCCAGTACGTCAGCCCTCGACGAGCACCTGCAGCGTCTCCTGGCGCACACCGTCGTGCTCCATGGCGGCAGCCGCCTGCGGCGAGCGGATTGCCTCCTCGTAGAGCTCCATGCTCGCGGCCTCCACGATAAGCCCGACACGGTTCGGCTGGATCGGGTCGACGAAGGTACGGGCCGTGATGCCGAGCGGACCGAAGATCTCGTGACGCTTCGGCGATTTGAGCCAGTGGTCGACATCGTCGACCTCGTGAAAGATCAGGATCGTCCGCATCGCACCTCCTTCGGACTGCGCGACGATGCCCGGATCACCGCGTCAGTCGCGCGTCACCGCGCCTCGAGCCCGTTCGAGTGGGCACGGCTCACGGTGATGTCGCCGAACGCGGTGCGCGCCCGCACCTCGACCGTGTCCTCGCCGGCCTCGGGCTGCGCGACGTCGTCGAGGTTGTTCGCGACGCGGCCGAACTGCGTCTTCAGGTCGAGCCACGCCGCAACGCCCTCCGCCACGCCGATCTCGACGCGGCCGCGAGACGTTTCGGCGACGACCGCACCATGCGCCACGCCGTCGACATGGACGTCTCCGTTCGCGGTCTTCGCCATGACGGCGGCCCGCGC
The DNA here is from genome assembly GCA_017882905.1 of Acidimicrobiia bacterium. GTDB lineage: Bacteria > Actinomycetota > Acidimicrobiia > IMCC26256 > PALSA-610 > Chersky-683. The sequence continues at coordinate 42,014 of JADGOO010000196.1, forward strand.
CTGGTCGACGACGATGCTGCCGTTCGCCGACGTCGCCCGAAGCTCTCCGGTGACATCACCGATCCACGTGCTGCCGTTGGAGTTCTTGATGACTGCCGGCCCGTCGATGCTGTCGATGCGCACTGCGCCCGAGCTCGTGGTGACCTCGACGGTGCCGATGGCCTGCTCGACGGAGATGTCGCCGACGCTCGTCTTGAGCTGCAGCGCTCCGGCGCGCGCGATGTGGAAGTCGCCGGCGCTGGCCTTGAACGTGCAATCGCCGAGGCGCCCGGTGGACCGAAACGATGCGACGGCCGTGTCGCCCTGCACGGTGGATCCCGACGGCAGTTCGATGCGCACATCGATCGACTCTGCGCCACCCCAGAACGTGTGCTGGCGCCAGCCCTTCGGTCCTTTGATGAGCAGCTGACCGCCTGCGAACTCGACGCGCGTCTGCTGCGCGGCGGAGACGTCGGCCTTGCGCCCACTGTTGGTCGGTTGCACTTCGACGACCGTGTCGGCCCGGTCACTCGCCTCGATCCGGATGTCGCCGACCGCGATCTCGACGCACACCGAGATGGGTTCAGGAGTGTCGAACGTGGGCATGGGGCCGTCCTTTCGATCCGTCGACGGGAACGCGCCTAGCGCGCCCACCCGGTGTATTGCTGCGTGCCTCGCGAGCCCTTGCGACCGGCGCGACGGCCGGGATCGGCGCGTTCCACCGCCGCCGCGGCGGCGCGCACGAGCCACGTGTTGACCGAGAGGCCCTCGCCCGCGGCCGCCTGTTCCACTCGCGCCTTGAGGCTCTCCGGCATGCGCACGTTGATCCGCGCCACGCCGCCGTCATCGGTGTCGGAGGAGTCGAGCGGCGCCCCACCGGGCGTCGGCCGCACGTCGGGAATCTCGCCGGCGTCGTCGACTACCGCATCGGTCGCACGATCGGCCGGCGACGACACGGCGAACACGAGCTCGCCGCCACGGAGCCGCAGCTCCACTGAACCGGGCGCGAGCTCGCAGGTGATCTCCTCCGCCGCGAGGGCCAGCGCGTCTTGCAGCGCGAGTCGGATGGCGGCGTCGAGGGGCGCCACCAAGCGCTGCGCCAGCGCCCGAGCATCGTCGCCACCGGCCTCGGCGGCCGCGAGCAGCTGACGTTGGATGTCGTCGACGTACCGGCGAAGATCCATGATGCCATCATGGCATCATAATGATGCCATTGTCAAGCCATTCTGGCACCACTCGCCGGCGCGAGCCGGAATGTCACGAGTCCCGCTCCCGCTCGTCGTCGGGCAGCAGCTCGCGCGGGGAACGCGGCCCGGTGTAGCCCGCGGCGCCGATCACCTCCATCGGCCGTCCGCACCGGGGGCACCGCCCAATGCGATCGATGCTCCGTCGACGAGCACGCCAACGCTGCCTCGCAGCACCGTGCATCGAACCCACGCGTCGGGCACGTTCGTCTTCCACATCTGCGCGCACATCACCGGGATCAGCCCGACGGGCGTCGCGTCCCACGCATTCGTGAGGAGGTTCGTGGGCACCATCAGCTACTGACGCTTTCGACGGTGGGGATCGAGCTGCCAACGGGGTCGGCGCACGCCGGCCCCGTTGGCGCGTTCACACGCGGATGCCACAAGTCGGCGGCGGTTCCTACCATGACGGTGTGACGCCGACGCTTCGCCGTATGACTGACGCCGAGATCACGGAGTTCATCGTCGCTTCCCGCGCCGGCTACATCGCGCAACGGGTCGAGTCGGGCGACGACATCGCCGTCGCGGCACGCGAGGCCGATGAGCAATCGGCTGCGATGTTCCCAGATGGCCAGCCGGGGCCGGGTCATGCCCTGTACCGCGTCGAAGACGACGGTGAGCCGGTCGGCTCGTTGTGGATCGGCCCCGCCTCGCCGGACCAACCCGACTCGTGTTGGATCTGGGACATCGTCATCGACGAGGCCCACCGCGGGCGCGGTTTCGGCAAGGCCGCGATGCTGCTCGCCGAAGACGAGGCGCGCTCGAAGGGCGCAGCTGAGCTCGGGTTGAACGTCTTTGGGCACAACACCGTTGCTCGACGCCTGTACGAGAACCTCGGCTACGGGACCGTCTCGATGCGCATGTCGAAACCGTTGTGACCCGCGCGCGAACCGCATGCGACCGGTCTCGAGCCGCCGTTGATCGTGTCGTAGTCGGAGCAGTCGCAGTCGCGGCCGGACCGTTGGGGACCATTTGCAGACGGCGGCCGCTCGACCTTGGCGGCAACGGCTGCGGACGACGTGCGGACGGCGCACCGCACAGTCGCTCCAGCACCCGGCCGCATGGCGCCGGGAGGGGAAGGCTTCCCGATGGGAGACCGCCACAACGGAGGCAGACATGCAACACAGTCACATGCGCATTCCATAGGTAAGGGTGGCGCTCGTCGCCACGGCCGCGGTGATCGCTGGCAGCGCTCTGGCGATGGTCGGGGCCTCGCCTGCCGGCGCCAAGTCGGGCGTCGCCGTGCACTGCGATGCCGGCGGCAATCTGCAGAGCGCGATCGATGGGGCGGCAACCGGTCGAAGCAGCGACGCGCGGGGCGGCGATCCAAGCCGCCCCCGTTTCGTCGTGTCGTGATCCACGACCGGGTAGTTCCGGAGATCCGCTGGTGTCGGCGACTTCGTGAAGCGTTCCTATACCCAGCCGAGCTGTCGCAACCGCGTCGTGATGAGCTTCCGCACGAGGCGCTTGGGTAGCGGCTTGTCGATCGCGAAGTGCAGCGAACCCTTCGTCATGTCGTAGCGGGCCAGCTCGTCGGAAAGCGTAGGCAGCACCGAACCGCTGTGGGGCAAGTAGCTCAGATGACCTTTGAACGCAGCAAACCCGGCCACAGTCTTGCCATGGAGCTTGAATGCAGGAACTCCGTACGAGATGCACTGCTCAGCTTCGGGCACGACCTCGAGAATTGACCGTCGCAACGCCTCCAGCGTGCCTCGCTTCGGCTCATCAAGCGTCTCGAGATACCGATCGACGTCGCGCTCGGACATGACTCGAGTCTCGCGCCCGCGCATCGGAGCTTCCGGCACTCGCGCCCGAGCGACAGCTCGGCGCTATGTAAGGCCGCAGGCGACAAGCCACAGCAGCACCAGCGCGGCTAGGTGAGCGTGAGCGAAGCGCCGTCGGTCGCGAGCTTGCCGTTGACGTCGGTGACGCCACTCCACACGAGCAGTGCGGAGCCGGTCCATGCGAAGGCCGTCGCTCGTCTGCCGGAGAGGTAGGTCGGCAGACGTCGAAGACCCGCGTCGTGGGGTTCCAGACCGCGCCATCGCGCAAGTAGCTGTCACCTTGGCACTCGGTACCGCCCCAGGTGACGAGCGCCGAGCCCGTCCACGCGTGCGCGCTCGCGCACGAACCTGCCGCGACGACGAACTCGTCGCCGGCGGTGACTCAGGGGATGAACGGGTAGCCGTGCGTCACCGGCATTGGCAGAGCCGCTTGACCGCCGGTGATGAGGACTGACGTCGGATCCTTCCACAATCGCGGGGGCCGGTTGGTAACAAGAAGGTTGGGACGCGTCAACGCCGTGAGAGAAATGGGGCGAGCCAGCGGTACACGAGCGCGCCCGCGTCAGGCTCGAAGTGCACGCCGTCGTAGCGGAGCCGGACGCCGTTGATGGTGTTCGTGTAGCGATGGCGGGGAGCCGTGAACGCGTTGAGATCAGCGAGCTGCACCGCTTCGAGGTGTTGCGCCGCATACGCGCGCAGGAGCGCGTTCCAGTGGTCGATGCGCGCGGGATCGTCTTCCTCCCGGTGAACGCTCGGATCGACCGATGATGCAGCACGATCGTTGTAGGGGGCAGTGAGCAGGACCACGCGTCCGCCACGCGACCGCAGGACTCCCACGCCGCGGTCGAGCATGTCGATCAGGTAGTGGTCGCTCTCGAGCGAACCGGCGGCCAGAACCCTTCCGTTGAGCTTCAGGTCTTCGACAACCCAGACGTCGAAGACGACGATCGATACGTCGGGGTCGATCTGCGCGACCCACGTCTGCCATTGCTGGGTCCACGTCGCGCATTCGCTCGGCACGGGTTGCCAGATCCCGCCGTTGAGGAGCGCTCCGTTGGGCGCGAGGCCGCAGCCGAGCTGGCCGCGGTCCCAAAGGGCGCGGCCGTCCTGACTTGCGCCTCGCTGAAGGCCCCAGCCGAGCGTTTCGGCGACCGAGTCGCCGACGAGCAGCAGCCGCCGCGTTTGCACGAACGCCGGCGACGTCGAGCCGCTCGCGCCGACCGTCAGCTTTGTTGCGTCTGCCTGCGGCGAACTGAGCGCGACCGGATCCGGCGGAGGCGCGAACGGGAGCGCGGAGACCGACGGCGCAAGCACCATCGCAACGACCGCGAGCACGCTTGCCGATGGCGCGATCAGCAACACTCCCCGTCGTACGCGAAGCGACGCGCCGGTCATGGCTGGGCGCTCCACGAACGCCCACGACACGATCGCCAACGCGAATGTGATGCTGAGACGGACGGCCAGGAGAAGTACGGGGTGGAGGTGAGTCCGTTGCGCGTCGAACACGAGGTCGACGGGCCAGTGCCAGAGGTACAGGCCGTAGGAGATGCGACCGAGGACCTTCAGCGGCGCGACGCGCAGCGCGCGGTTCAGCGCGGTTCGACCCCCGCTCACCGCGCTCGCGATCACCGCCACCGTCGCGAGCGCGACGACGGTGTGACCGCCGCGATACATCGCGATCGACGTCTCGCGGCCGTCGACGAAGAACCAACACAGGAGCAAGGCCGCGACGCCACCCAGCCATTGGACAATTGCCCGGCCGGCGTGGGCCGGTCGAACCGACACGTCGCCGAGTAGGACGCCGAGCGCCGCGCCGAGCAGCAACGCTTGCGCCCGCGTGTCCGTGCCGTAGTACACGCGAGACGGATCCAATCCCGGATGGGCCAGCAGCGCCATCTCGACGGCTGAGAACAGCGCCCCCGTTGCGAACGCGACTGCAAGCCAGCTCTTGCGACCCTTCGTTGAGCGCATCAGTCCCGCAACGACAAACGGCCACACGAGGTAGAACTGCTCCTCGACGGCGAGCGACCATGCGTGCCGCAACGGCGAGGGCGCACCGAACTGAGCGAAGTAGCTCTGGTGCGCGAACACGAACCGCCAGTTCGCCACGTAGGCAACGGTTGCGATCCAGTCGCCGCGGAGCGATGCAACCTCCGACGGCGCGGCGACCAGCCGCGCGTAGAACACGATGCCGACCAGCAGCAACGCCAGCGCGGGCAGGAGGCGTCGTGCCCGGCGCCTCCAGAACGCGATGAGATCAACGCGGCCCGTTCGGGTGTGCTCGGACAGCAGCAGCGATGTGATCAGAAAGCCGCTGAGGACGAAGAACACGTCGACGCCGAGGTAGCCGCCCCGCAGCCAACCCGTGCCGCCGTGGTAGATGAGCACCGCGACGACGGCGATGCCCCGAAGTCCGTCAAGTGCGGGAACCCGTCGCTTCACGTTCGCCGATCGCCTTGCTTCGAATCGCTCGTCACGTACCGTAAAGCAGCCGACGGGCAGCGTGCGCTCGTCGCCGGCTCAGATGTCCATGAGGAGCGATTCGGCCTCGTCGGCGAGTGCGAGCCAGCGCTCTTCGGCGGCATCGACCCGGCTTTGACTGGTGGCGAGAGTTGCGCTGAGACGCGCCAGCTCTTTGTGGTCGCCCCCGGCCGCGACGAGCTCGTTCTGCACGCCGTCTCGCGCCGCGATCGCGTCGGCGAGCTCGCGGTCGGCGAGCGCGAGCTGGCGGCGAAGCGTGCTGGGGCTCTTGCGCGACACGGGCCTCGTCGGCGGCGGCGTCGCGATCCGTGGCGCCGCAGTGTTCGCCAACGTCGTTCCGGCCTGTGTCGCCGCGTGATGAGCGCGCCATCCGGCGACGCCGCCGCGCACCTTCGTCGCGCGACCGTTGCCGTCGAGTGCCACCACCTCCGTCACCGTGCGATCGAGGAACACGCGGTCGTGGCTGACGACGACGACGATGCCCGGCCAGTCGTCGAGGAACTCTTCGAGCGCGCGGAGGGTGTCGAGATCGAGATCGTTCGTGGGCTCGTCGAGCAACAGCACGTTGGGTTGCTCGATCAAGGTGAGCAGCAGCTGCAGGCGCCGGCGCTCGCCGCCCGACAGCGTGCCGATCGGCGCGAACTGCGCGTCGCCGTCGAACCAGAACTGGCGCATCAGCTTCACGTCGTCGAGCGTGGGCTCGCTCTTGTCGCCGGCGACAGCGTCGCGCACACGCTGGTTCACCTCGAGGTCGCGACCGAGCTGGTCGTAGTAGCCGATCTTGACGGTGCGCCCGATCTCGATCGATCCCTGCGTGGGCTGCAGGCGGCCGGCGATGAGATCCAACAGCGTGCTCTTGCCAGCTCCGTTCGGTCCGACGATGCCGAGGCGATCGCCCGGTTCGAGCATGTACTCCAACGGCTTCAACACGAGCAGTGATCCAGCATCACCACCGTCGCGTGCGCTGGGCCACGAGAACCCCACACCGTGGAGCTCGACTCCTTTCGATCCCAATCGTGCGCTGCCCAGCGACAGGCCGAGCTCACCCTCGCGTGCGCTCGCTTGTGGACCACGCGCGAGCAGCGCGTTGGCGGCGTCGATGCGCGCCTTCGGCTTCGATGTCCGCGCGGGCGCGCCACGCCTCAGCCACGCGAGCTCATGACGCGCGAGGTTCTTGCGCGTCTGTTCGGCCGTCGCCGCCTGCGCCTCGCGTTCCGCTCTCGCCGCGAGGTACGCCGCGTATCCGGATCCGCCCGTTCGCTCGGATGGAACGTGCAAGTACGTCGCGCCGCGGTCGATCTCGAGCACCTTGTTCGTGACGCGGTCGAGCACGTGACGGTCGTGGGTCACGAGGAGCAACCCGCCCGGGAATGCAGCAAGCCATTCCTCGAGGTAGGCGATGGCGTCGAGGTCGAGGTGGTTGGTCGGCTCGTCGAGGATGAGGGCGTCCCACTCGCGCGCGAGCAGCGCGGCGAGCGCAACCCGCTTCTTCTGCCCGCCCGAGAGCTGGTCGGTCGACGCGTCGAGCACACCGCCCATGCCGAGGCGCGACAGCATCGCCTCGCCCTGCCACTCCTGGCCATCGAGGCCGTCGCACACCGCTGAACGCACGGTGCCGGCCGGTAGTACCGGCAGCTGCGGGAGAGCGCCGACCCGAGCGTTGCGGCCGCGGCGCACGGCCCCCGCTTCGGGTTCGCGCTGGCCGCTCATCATCGTGAGCAGCGTGCTCTTCCCGCAGCCGTTGAGCCCGACGACGCCGATTCGGTCGCCGTCGCTGAGAGTGAGCGAAAGATCGGTGAACAAGGCGCGACCAGGGCGGCTCGCCCCGAGTCCTTGTGCATCGATGAGGATCACGCCTCAGGCTACGGCCGCCCGCGCGCCGGTCGTCAGCCCAGCAGCGGAGGGCTCACCACTCGGAACTCGTTGTCGTCGGGGTCGGCCATGACCACCGCATCGACATCGCCCTGGCCGATGTCGAGTCGCGCCGCGCCGAGCGCAACGAGGCGGTCCACCTCCGCTTGGCGATCACCGCGTTCGGGCGCGATGTCGAGATGCAGCCGGTTCTTCCCGAACTTCGGCATCAGCGGCGGACCACTCCAGGTGATGAGCGGACCGGTGCCGTCGGGCGCCCGGATCGCGGTCTCTTCGTTCTGATCCCAGACCAACGGCCATCCGAGCACCTCACTCCAGAAGACGCCGACCCTGCGCGTGCCGTCGCAGTTGATCGCTCCGAGACGTTCGCAGCCGGCGAGAAAGGAGTTGCCCGGTGCGAGGATGCACATCTCGTTGCCTTCGGGGTCGGCGAGCACGTCATGGCCTTCCTCGGGGCGCTGACCGATGTCGATGCGGCGCCCGCCGATCTCGATCAGCCTCGCCAGCGATTCGCGCTGGTCGTCGACCGACGTCGTGGTCAGATCAAGATGCATGCGGTTCTGGCCGGCCTTGTGTCCCTGAGCCCGAAGGAACACGATCCGGAATCTGGTGGCGTCGGTCGGCACGAGACCGACCGCATCACGCGTCTCGACGCCGATCTCCCAGTGCAGCGCCTCGGCCCAGAAGCGCGCGAGACCGATCGGATCGTTCGCATCGAAGCAGAGCGCGACGAGCCGCGACACCGTTGCTTCGGGCATCATCCGATCTCCCGGGCCGTCGACATCGCGAGCAGTATCGCTCGCCACGCGCGCTCGCCTCGCCGGGATTCGGCGGGCGCCACGCGGACCGACCGGCGGGCGGGCCGGCGGATCAGCTTTCCGGAAGTGCCTCGAAGTTTCGCTTGGCGGCCTTGTACCAGCCCATCCCGGAGATCGGGTGCTTCCACCGGCCCTTCATCGCCTTCAGGGCGCCGGCGTGCGTGTCATCGCCACCCGCGACCATCTCCTTCAGGTGACGATCTTGGGCCTTGATGACCTCGTCGGCCGTCTCGCCCTGGAGCGGGTGGTCGCACGGCCCACCCAGCTGTTCGCATGTCATCGTCTTCACGTTGCTCACCGCCTTGTTCTCGGCCACGACCGCACCGGATGGCCGGGTCGTGGGATAGTTACACTCTCAAATCGAGAGTGATACTATCAAATTCGTGCCGGAGGATGTCAAGCGCGATCCGCCGACGCAGGGCGGTCGGGGGCAGGCCCGGACCCGCTTCGCTCGCCGAGCCGTCGTCACTGCAGCCCGCACGCTCTTCCTCGAACGCGGCTACGCCGGAACGACCATCGACGGCATCAGCAGCCTCGCCGACGTGCCACCGGCAACCGTGTACCGGCTCTTCGCCTCGAAGCTCGGCATCCTGAAGGCGCTGCTCGACACGGCGATCGCCGGCGACGATCAGCCGGTCGCCGTGCAAGAACGGCCGAACATCGCGCAGCTGTTTGGCGAGCCCGACCCGACCAAGCTCCTCGCGGGGTTCGCCGGCGTCACGACCGCGATCAACCAACGGACCAGCGACGTGTACCGCATCCTCGTCGGCGCCGCCGGTTCCGACCCCGCCGCGGCCGAGCTGCTCGACGAGATCCAACAACAACGCGATCGCGGTCAAGGCGAGATCGCGCGCGCACTCGCTCGCGCCGGAACGCTACGCGCCGACCTGCAGGAAGACCGTGCAGTCGACCTCATTCACGCGCTCATGTCTCCCGAGGTCTATCGACTCCTCGTCGTCGATCGACACTGGACGCCCGAGCAGTACGAGCACTGGCTCGCAACGACGCTCTTTCAACAGCTCGTGTGAGCCGTCATGGCGCGACGGCGCCGCCGTTGTACACCCAGTCGAAGGCGACGGGGTCGGCGAGGATCGTGCGACCGATCGTGGCGATGGTCTCGGAGAACTGTGGCGTGACGCCGTCCTCGGCGCTCGCGCCGAGCTGACCCTTTCGGATCATGGCGCCGGGGTCGAGGATCTGCACGTCGGAGACGCTGCGCAGCTCGAACTTGTCTTCGTGCGCCTTCATCCACGGGAACGACGCGTGCTCGAGGATCTTCGGCCAGGTCTCGTCGGCAACGTCGAAACCGAGGAACCCGGCCATCCGACGGATTGTCGGCTCAGGCTCGCGCTTCAGGTCGGAGTAGTGGACGAGCAGCACGTTCGGTTCGTTGCGCAGCGCCCACCACGCGGCCGCGAACCCGAACACCATCGGCGCGAGCGCGTGGCTCCCCAGACCAGCGACGTAGGCCGCGAAGTCGGGACCGGCCAGCGCGGTGCGGTCGACGCCCCACAGATCGAACCAGGCATCGGAGTGGGACATGAGGAACGGGCGGAACGAGGCGAGTGCCTCATCGGGGTTGCGCACAACCACCATGTACCGCACGTCGAGGACCGCGCCGGCCGGTTGATACGGCAACGCGGGCGGCGCCGCGTGGCTCTTGAACGCACGACGCCGGTCGTTCGGCATCGCATCGAACTCGGCCACGATGTCGTCGACGACGCTGTCGGGCCGGGGCAGGATCTCCGGCCACGGCACCTCGGCATAGATGTCGGCGAACGAGTCGTCGCCTCCGGATCGGAGCTGGTGAACGATGTTCATCGTCCACGTGGTCCCGCTCTTGGGCGGCACGGCAATCACGATGTCACCGTCGCGCCACGCCATCTTCTGCTGGATCTCGTCGTTGAGCCACGGCGGCGGTCCACCAGGCGCAGCGTCGTGTCCGACCTCTTGCGTCGATGCAGTCATGGGCCAGATGGTGGCGAGTTCGCCGCGTCACTCGCGCATCACCGCGATGAGGTCGCGTCGGCGGCTGGGTTGATCGGCGCTGCCCCGGCGGACGTGGCGTTGATCGCGTCCGTGTCGGCAGCCGCCGGTCTTGTAGCCGCGCAGTTCGGTCCCGCCGGCCGAGGTGCCAACGTCGTGATCGGCGAACGTGAGTACAGCGGAGGTCGTCGGCGACGAGGGGTGGGAGCGCCTGACCCATGACCCGCAGGTGCGTGGGGTCGAAGCCGTCCGGTGGGAGACCACATCGCTGGCCTCGCGTGACCGCGCCACGACTGCCGACCGTAGTGGTGGCTCAGGCCAGCGGGTGCGGCATCATGAATGCGTGTGGGAATCGCGTGACACTCAGCCCGACGAGCCGGGGTGGTGGCTCGCGTCGGACGGTCGCTGGTATCCCTCAGAGTCGTTGCAGCCTCCGTCCCCGCGACCGCGTTTCTTCGACAGCCAGGATCGGCCGAACGAGCTTGCACTCGGCGCGGTGTTCGCCGCCTCGGTCGGTGCCGCATGGCTCGTCATCGGTTGGGACCTCTCGACTGTCGACGGTCACGGTCAGCCGTTGCACCACTCGTTTCCGCGCTCGACATGGATGTTCGTGGTGGGCGTCGCCGCGATCGTTGCGATTCACGCGTGGGCCGGCTGGGTGTATCCGCAGGGATGGAAGTGGATCGGCGCGGCTGGGACGCTCGGCGTCGAAGCTTGGTACCTGTGGCGCGGCTTCGCGGGCCGCGTGGACGGCGCGAACATGGCCGGTGCAGGCGCGGTGATGCTCCTGCCAGTCATCGTGTGCTTCACGGCGCTTCCTGCATGGCTCGCATCGCACCGAGCCACCCGCATCACTACGTAGCTTCGCACCGATCTGCCTTTGAGCACGGGCACCGTGTTGTCGGTGAGCGCAACACCTGCTCGAGCAGCAGGCGCTCGTTCGTCGAGCCAGCCATCTCGGCAGCTCGGCGCCGTCGAGCGGCGCCTAACCGGCTGCCGGCGGCGCTGGCAGCTCTTGGTGCGGTCAGGTTGCGCGCTGGCCGACGCGCAGGACCGTGAGGTAGCGACGCGCGGCTCGGTCGTCCATGCGTGTGCGAATGCGTTCCGCGATCGCCTCAAGTAGCCGCTCGCGCGTGCGGGCTTCGATTCGCCGGTAGAGCGAGTTCGTGCGGAGGAGATCTGCGAAGCCGTCTCCGTCGAACCATTGCACTGTCGGATACCAGCGCACGACTGTCTCGCCGAACAACCCACCAGGGTCGATGTCTGGCCCCCACCCCGAGTCAGTCGCACGCACCTCGTCCTCGAGCGGCGGGTGCCCCCAGTCGGGGTTCCCCGGGGAGCACTGTTGGTGCAGATCTGCGGTCTCCGCGTACATCTCCGGCTCGCCGCTTCTGCGAACAACCACGTGGCCGACAAGCGCCATCCATCCATCGGCCCGGACAACCTTGTGCGCTTTGGGCCAACCGAGCGATGGCTCGACCCAGTGCCACGACGACGCGGCCACGAGTGCGTCGAAAGTCCGGCCGTGATCGTCCCACTGCTCGAAGCTCGAGTTCTCGACGTCGACCGAAGGAAGGTGCGCGAGCCGCTGTCGCGCGATTGCCGCCATGGCAGGACCAGGCTCGACGGCCGTGACCGAACAGCCGAGCGCGGCGAGCGACCCGGTGGCCTGGCCGGTGCCACATCCGACCTCCACGACGCACGAGCCGTCGCCAATACCTGCGATTGAAGCCAAGTCGGCGAACAGCTCATCGGGGTAGTGCGGCCGCACGCGGTCGTACAGTTCGGGAACCTCGTTGAACACGCAGCCAAGACGATGCCGACCAGGGTCACCCACGCCACCAATCCTGACATGCGACGGTACTGATCGGCGTCGCCTCGACACGCCGAATCGAGCGCAATCGGCCCAACGCAATCGCAAGCGAGCCGCCCGACGATCAGCGCGGCGTTTGCGGGTGCGACGGGAGCCGAGGCCCCGCCCTACCGGATGTGGCCGGCGAAGGCTCCCTCGTACGTGCAACGCTGCCCAGATGATTACCTCGTCGTCGATGGGACGCGTCGTAGTCCTGAATGGCTCATCGAGCGCGGGCAAGTCCACGCTCGCCGCCGTACTGCAAGCCACTTGGGCTCTCGCCGGCCACTGCTGGGTCATCTTCGCGTGGGACGACTTCGTGCCGCGTCTCCCGAATCGGTGGCGCGGCGTTCCCGGTGCTGTCGGCGATCGCTCAGCCGACGGATGTCGATACCGAATCAACCGCAAGCACCCGAACGTCGAAGCGCTGATCGAAGTCGGCCCGACCGGTCGACAGATGCTGCACGCCTATCACCGGGCCATCGCCGCAGTGGCCCGTTCTGGCGTCAACGTCATCGTTGAGGAAGTCCTGATCAGCGAGTGGGAGCAGGAAGACTGGGCTGACGCGCTGGAGGGCATCGACGTCCGCTGGGTCGCCGTTCGATGCGACGTGGACATCGTCGAGCGGCGTGAGGTCGAGCGACGCGACCGATATCGCGGGTTGGCACGAGGCACAGCGAGGGTGACGCACCGCTACCCGAACTACGACATCGAAGTCGACACCACCTCGCTTGCCGCCGAAGCAGTCGCCGACCAGATCACTTCGCAGTTGACGTAACCGCGGCGACCACCAAGTGCGCCCGACCTGCCGTTAGGGCTGGCTCGATGGAGGTGGAGTTCGGCCAAGCGGGTGTCGAGATCTCGTGCGATGAGTTCCTGGGTTCGCACCGCCTCGTCCGATGCGAGCCATTGCCTTCGACAACACCGATGAGTTCGTACCTCGCGAGCCGTCTTAGACATGAAGTGAGCCGCTGTACCTCAGAGCCGGAGTAGACGATGACGACGATCGTGGTGCGTTACCAAACCAAGGCCGAACGGGCCGGCGAGAACCAGCAGCTGATCGAGGCGGTGTTCGCGGAGTTGGATGAGCTTCAGCCCGAGGGCTTCACGTACAAGGTCTTTCGGCTCGACGACGGCGTGAGCTTCGTTCACGTCATGATCGAACACGACATCGAGCATCCCGACTCGCTGCAAGACTTGGCAGCGTTTCAGTCCTTCGTCGCGCACATCGATGAGCGGTGCGACGTCGTTCCCTTGGCGATGGGTGCAACCATTGTTGGCGGCTACCGCTGACCCCGGCGGAGTCCGCTCCACACGACCATCGGGCATCATGCACTGGTGGACGATGGTTCGGCGAAGGGACCGGTGAGGGCCTTCGGCCGCGACATTGCTTGGAGCATTGGCGCGTGGAAGGTCGATCCGCGCCTCGCCGTGGCCGCGTTGTGCGTATCGGCAATCGACGTCGTGATCGTGGCGACCTCGACCACGCATTCCGCTCCCGGGATCGGCATCCAGATCGCCTGCATGGCGACGTGGGTGTGGTTGGCCGGGTTCCGCGGTGTCGAGCGACGTTGGTATGACCAGATCGGACTCGGCTTCCGCTACTCGTGGCGGACGATCCGCGAGGCCAAGGGTGATCTACGCAGCCGGTTTCTTCGCCTCGGCCTCGTGCTGATTCCCTTTGCGTTCTTGACGCTGCCGTTGCGAAACGCGTCGCCCGCCGTTCACTACGGCGTGCTGTTCGTGACCTGGGGCGTGATCGATGCCCTGCTCACGTTCGTCACGGTGCAGCTCGCGCTCGTGACAGACAGCGTGATCGACGCTCTGACAGAAGGACTCGCGCTCCTGCGCAGTGAGTGGCCCGCCTGCGCGATGTACGTGTTGGCGCCGCCGCTCGGGGTGCAGTTCCTGATCCGGGCCGGCGCAGGGTTCGGGACCGGGCCCAGAGTCGTCGCGACGATCCTCGTCGCGCCGCTCGCTCTTGCCTGTCGCGGCGCGACCGTGCGCTACTACGACCGCGAAGTGCGCATCCTCCCAGTCCACGCCGAGCGCTGACTGGCTTCACTCCACCACTCCCGATCTGCCGTCCGGGCCGCTCGACGAACGAGCGACGATCGGGCATCATGCACTCCCGCCAAGGAGTGCCTTCGCGTTCGGTGGGTGCATCCGACAGCGGGAGGGCCGATGCCGAGCGGCGACGAGATCCGAGAAGGTCAGCGAGCCACGTGGGCCGGGCTCTCCGCGGGCTGGGAGAAGTGGGACTCGGTCATCATGGATCAGCTGGGCCCGGTCAGCGCCGCGATGATCGAGCGTCTCGACATCGCCGACGATCAGCAGCATCTCGACATCGCGGCGGGTACGGGTGAGCCGGGCCTGAGCATCGCGAGGCTGTCGCCGAAGGGACACGTCGTGCTGACCGACCTCGCAGCGGAGATGCTCGACGTAGCCGCGCGTCGAGCCAAGTCGCAAGGAGTCGCCAACATCGAGACGCAGGTGTGCAGCGCCGATGACCTGCCGTTCAACGACGCCACATTCGATAGCGTCTCGGTGCGCTTTGGGTACATGTTCTTCCCCGACCTGGCCAAGGCGACGGCCGAGTTCGCGCGCGTACTCGAGCCGGGCGGACGTCTCTGCGCGTCGGTATGGGTCAAGCCCGAGGAAAACCCGTGGACGACGGTTGCCATGCAAGCAATCGCGACCGAGGCGGTGGTGACGCGACCCGACCCGGACGGGCCGAATA
>JADGOO010000025.1 GCA_017882905.1 Acidimicrobiia bacterium
ACGCCGTCGCTTGGACGCGTCCCCGACGCCGCAGATACCCCAGCACGCTCGTCGCGGCCGGGTACGTCGAGATCACGATGTCGGCGCCGTGCGCGCGAATGAACCGCGCCAGCCGGCGCGCACCAAGAGCAGCGAGTCCGAGTCGCCCGAGCGTGTGGGTGCCGGAAACCCAATCCGCCGTATCCAACCGGCACCCACACGCGCCCGAAGTTAGCTCCGCGAGACCGAATTCAGTTTCCGGCACCCACAGGTTCCCGCGGGTTGACGCGGAAGGTGCGGCGGCCGTCGTGCTCGCGTTCGGCGCGAAGGAAGAGCGCACGGTTGAGTTGCTGGCGATGGAGGCTGTCGGCGAGGAGGACGACGCGCACTAGCTGGCCGGCCGGATCGTGGTGATCGCGTCCGTTGGTGCGGTCGAGATGCCACCGAGCAAATAGATCGTCGATCCGAGGTGCGCGACGGCGGCGTCGGTGAGTGGGCTCGGCAACCGTCCGTCCGCCGTGATGCGGTTGCGCGCCGGGTCGAAGCGGCGGATCGCGCTGCTCGGGCCAGCGGGAGTTGAGCCGCCGAGCACGTACACGTGGCCGTTGATGGTCGCGGCCATCGCGTGCGCGAGCGGCGTCGGCAGGCGTCCGACGATCGTTGTCGTGCCGCTCATCAGGTCGATGCGCTGGATCGCGTTGCTGAAGGTGCCGGTGTATTCGCCACCCGAGATCAAGCCGCCGAAGACGTAGACGTCGTTTCCGAGCGCCGCGACCGCCGGGTAGCGCACCGACTTGGCGAGATGAGCAACAACGGTGAAGCTTCGTCCGTTGCGCGTCTCCCACACCGGCGACTGCGGCCCAACGCCGTCGAAGCCGCCGACCAGAACCACCCGCCGTCCCACGCCGACGGCGGTCACGTCAGCCCGGACGGTCGGCATGTGACCGATCACCCGGCTGCGACCGCTCGCCGGCACGTACTGCTGCACGACGTCGTGCACCGCCGTCGAGGCGCCCCCGAAGACGAGGATGCGCCCGCCCAGGTTCGCCGCCGCCGCACCATGCGTCGGCAACACCAGACTGCCGCGGCGCCGGGCAACACCGTGCACGGGGTCGAACACCTCGACACCCGTGACCGACCCGCCGGCGACGTCGTGCCCGCCGAGCACATAGATCTTCCCGGCGGCGGCGACCGCCACCGTCCGATAGAGCGGCGCCGGCAACCGAACGACCGTCCCTGCCGCGGCCATGGCCGCTGTCAGTAGCACCAGCACACCCAGCACGCCGGCAGGGATCGTGCGACCGATCACAACCTGGAGTCTAAGCGCCGCGCGCTCGCTAATCGTGAGTACGGTTTCGAGATGCCCGCGAAGTCAACGATCCTCGACGTCGGTGCATCGAACGTGATTTTTCCGCGGCAGCGGTGTGCGCAGTGACGGTCGCGAGCCTCGACACCACCTGGTACCGGTCGGTGAACGAGTTCGCCCGCGACACTGGCTGGGCACACGGCGTGCTCACCAACTACGCGAACTGGGCCGGGCTCGTCCTGCTTGCGCTGCTGCTCGTCTGCGGCTGGCTGCTCGGCCGCCGCCGCCCCGAGGCGCCGCGCTTGACGGCGACCGCGTTCCTCGTCGGCGTCGGCGCCGTGCTCGCCCTGCTTGCCACTCAGGCGATCGGCCCCGCAGTTGCACGTACCCGTCCCTGCCATGCACTCGCTCACGTCGAGGTGGTGCTGCACTGCGCGAGCGACTCTTCGTTCCCGAGCGACCACGCGATGATCGCCGGCGCCTTCGCCGCCGGACTGCTCCTCCTCAACCGCAGAATCGGGTTAGCCGCGCTGCTGCTTGCGCTGCTCCTCGCCTTCGCCCGTGTCTACGTCGGCGTCCACTACCCCTCCGACGTCGCCGGCGGCCTCGCGATCGGCGCCGCAATCGGCACGCTCGTCGTGCTCACCCTTCGCCCAGCTACCGCGGCGGTGGCACTGCGGCTTGCGCGCACCCGGTTGCGACCTCTGATCGCAAGCCGGTAGCTGAGGATCAGCCACTTGTCTCACCCTGTGCGAGCGATCCCTTGAGCGAGTGCAGGACGCTTCCACTCTCAGCGGCCACGCAAACAGGTTGGTCGCGACCACGGAGCAAACGACGCGAGGGAGGCTCGCTTGAATGAAGCCCACGCGGTGATCGCCGGCAGCCTGGTCGGCTTTCTGCCCTCGCCGTCGACGAACGTCCTGCATCTCGGGCCACTGACGCTGCATATGTATGGGCTGATGCTGCTCGCGGGGATCGTGGCGCCGTGGCAGCTGTGGCGGTTCGCAGTCATCAACCTGAAGATGATCGCGATGATCCGCCTCAGTCACGCCTCGCGCAGCTCACACTGATCGCTCGAAGACGAGAGGCGATCCGCTGAAATCGACGCGATCATCCCGTTGATGCTCAGACGATCTTTCCGTTTCGCGGCTCGAGTGGGAGGCCGGCGCGTATCCAGCTGTGCATGCCGCCCTTGAGGTTGACGACGTCGAGTCCTGCGTTGCGCAGTTGGGCGGTGGCGCCGCGCGAGCGGGAGCCGCTTCTACAGACGACGATGTAGCGTCGGGCGCGCGCCAGACTCGCAGTGCGCGCTTGCAGCGTGGAGAGCGGGATGTTCTTGGAGCCGGGGGCGTGGCCGGCCCTCCACTCGTGCCGCTCGCGGACGTCGAGGATCAGGACGTCGCGCCGTCGTGCTGCCTGGTGTGCCTGCTCGGCGCTTGTCGATGGAGGGAAGAGAAAAGAGAGGACGCCCACTATTCGACTCGGTCCATTCTGGGGTCTAGCACCCGGTCCGCGGGGGTAGACCAGCCGGGACGTCGGCGAGGTCGACGAACTCGGCGGCGAACTCGGAGAAGTGGTCGATGTCGGCTTGGTTTGCGGGGAGGCCGAACGACACACGCACAGCGCCACCCGATGGCAGCCCGATCGCTTGGATGTAGTCGTCGAGGCTCATGCCGTGGCCGAACTCGCCGCCGACGAGCGTTTCGCGCGAAATGGTGAAGGCCACCTCCCCGGCACCGGGGTTGCAGAAGCAGCCGGTGCGCAGCGAGAGCGAGTGGCGACGGGCGACGCGATCGACGTAGCGCTCGTCGACGACACGGCCGTCAGCGTGGAGGAAGTTGAAGGCTACGGTTGCGCCACGGTCGGCCAGCGTGGAAGGCCCGTAGAGCCTCGCGGCCGGCGAGCCGGTTGCATGCTGCAGGGTCGAGAGCACACCTAGCAGCTCGCCGGTGAGCATCTCGACGTGCGCGTGGATCCGTTCGACCCCGACGCGCTCGAGGAACTTCAGTCC
>JADGOO010000197.1 GCA_017882905.1 Acidimicrobiia bacterium
AGCCCCATCAGCACGAGCTGCACGAAGCGCCGACCGAAGCGGTGCGGCCCGGCAACGAGGTAAGCCAGCGCGAGGGCCGGCACCACGAGCAGCACCTGGAGCTCTTTGGCGAGGAAGCCGAAGCCGACACACACACCCGCCAGAACAAGCCACCGCGTCCTGCCCGACTCGAGCGCGCGAGTCATCGCGTACGCGCCGGCAGTGAGCAACAGCACCAGCAACGCGTCGGGGTTGTTGAACCGGAACATCAGCGCGGCAACGGGCGTGAGCGCGAGCACGGCGCCCGCCACGAGCCCGGCGCCGGCACCGAACCACCGGCGCACCGCGGCGTAGAGCAGGCCCACGGCGGCAACACCCTCGAGCGCTTGGGGAACGAGCATCGACCATGCGTTCACACCGAAGAGGCGCGCCGAGATCTCCATCGGCCACAACGACGCCGGTGACTTGTCGACGGTGATGAAGTTGCTCGCATCGGTGGAGCCGAAGAGGAACGCCTTCCAGCTCTTGGTGCCGGCCTGCACCGCGGCGGCGTAGTACGAGTTCGCCCAACCCGACGCGCCGAGATCCCACACGTAGAGGGCTGCGGTCGCGCCGAGCAACGCGAAGAGCGCCGGGCGCACCCATGCCGGATCTTCGGGTCGGCCGCGCCACGCGCGCCGCACCCGCTCGGTGCCGTGGCCGCGCCCGTGCGACGGGCCGGGCGCGTCGGCGCGTGCATCATCTGACCGGTTGTCGAGGTCGTCGCCGACGAGGTCGGCGACTGCAGCGCGGTCGAGCTCGTCGTCGAAGGGCACCGTGGTGGTCATCGCGCCACCTCCGACACGAGTCGGAAGCGGGCGAGCGCCGTGGCCGACCATGCGAGCGCGAGCACCGCGAGCTCGGCCGGCAGCCCGAGGCCGGCGGCCTCCACGCCGAGCAGTGCGAGCGTGGTCGCGCCGAGCGACGTCGCGAAGACGCTGCCCGCGCGCCACCATCTCGGTCGTCCCGCACGTTGGGTGTAGCGCGCGTTCGCCCAGGTGTTCGCGGCGAACGTGGCCGTGACCGCGACGGCGTCGGCGGCAACCGGACCGAGGGGCGAGCGCAGCGCGAGGTACAGCGCGAGCGACACGGCCGTGCTCGTGCCGCCGATCACGGCGAAGGTCACGAGCCGCCGCCCGAAGTCGTCGGCGAGACCGGGTCGCGCGGCCGCGCCGAGGTCGACCTCGCCCTTGCCGCGGGCGAAGCGGCGCAACATGCGACCCGCGCCCTTCAGGTCGTCGATCGCGGTGCGCGTCACGCTCACCCGGCTGTCGGCGTCGTCGACCCAGTCGACCGGCACCTGGTGGATGCGCAGGCCGTTGCGCTCGGCGAGCAGGAGCAGCTCGGTGTCGAAGAACCAGGCGTTGTCCTCGACGGCGGGGAGGAGGTGCATCGCCACGTCGGCGCGCAGCGCCTTGAACCCGCACTGCATGTCGCGGATCTGCGTGGCGAACATCGTGCGCAACAGCAAGTTGTAGAGGCGCGAGATCACCTCGCGCCGCGGGCCGCGCGCCACGAGCGCGCCGGGCGCGAGGCGCGAGCCGATGGCGATGTCGGAGTGGCCCGAGACGAGTGGTGCCACGAGCGGCAGGAGCGCGCCGAGATCCGTCGACAGATCCACGTCCATGTAGGCGACGACGGTGGCGTCACTGTGCGTCCACGCTTCACGAAGCGCGAGGCCACGACCCTTCGCGTCGAGGCGTGTCGCGCTCACGTTCTCGAGCTCGGCGGCCAGGCTGGTGGCGATCTCGAACGTGTCGTCGGTGGACGCGTTGTCGACGATCGTCACCCGCCACGTGAACGGGAACGACGCGCTCAAGTACTCGTGCAGCCGGCGAACGCTCGCGTCGAGAGAACGCGCTTCGTTGTAGACGGGCACGGCGACATCGATCGTCGGCGCAGTGGTCATCGCGGCAGGATCCAAAGGCGGCGGCCACTCTAACGGGCGCCAGTCGCCGGCGCCGTCGTCGAGGGGGGTTCGCGTCGTGGCTTCACTCGTGGTCACCAGCGCAGGATCCGTGAGCAACCTCAACGTTGCCTGAGAAACGCGCCAGATGGCGGTGAGAAGAGCGCTTTCTCAGTCGCACCTCACCTTCACCTTGCTGTTCTCTTCGCGACGACGGCGAGCCTGGCGATGCCTCGGGTAACTGAGGTGCGCCAATCCCGTGCATCGGGACTTCGAACACCCCCCAACAGCTTGGAGAGCACGTGAGAGCAATCAGCTCCCGCACCCGGTCCTGGCTCATCGCCGGCGCCGCGGCGGCGGGCATCGCGATCGGCGCGGCCGGCGTGGCCGGTGCCGCGACCGGCGGAACCAGCACGACCACGGCCGTCCCCTCCGGCCCGTCGAGCTCGGTGAGCCCCGGCGCGCCGTCCAACCCCGCCCAGGATCCCGCCACCATGGCGCACGGTCCGGGTGAGACGTTGCTCACCGGCACCACCGCCGACAAGGTGAAAGCGGCCGCGTTGGCTGCGGTGCCCGGTGCGACGATCATTCGCGTCGAGACCGACTCGCAAGGCTCGCCCTATGAGGCGCATCTGCGCACCAGGAGCGGCAGCGAAGAGACGGTGAAGGTCGACGCGAGCTTCAAGGTGACGGCCACCGATCAAGGCTTCGGTGGCGGACCCGGTGGCGGACCCGGTGGCGGTCACGGCCCCGGTGGTCCCGGCGGCCCGGGCACGCCCGGCGCCTGACCCGCGCCAGTCGGACGGACGCCGGGACCTCCCCGCCCGGCGCCCGTCCCGCGCGCGGAACGTCGGGGCCGAGCCGCACGGGTCAGGCGGTGTCGAGGATGTCGGTGAAGCCGTAGCGGGCGTGTGGGCCGAAGCTGATCTGCTCGAACACGCCGATGCCCACCTGATCGCCGGTGCGGGCTCGCACCACCTGTTGGATGTGCTGGTTCTCGATGGCCATCGGATCGATCTCGTCGGTCTTCCACGACTCGCCCGCGATCGCCAGATCGCCCTTCCACATGCCGTGGCCCCACGTGGGATGCATGTAGCCGATGCCCTTCATGCGGAAGCAGAGCAGCGGTTCGAGATCGATGTCCTCGACGAGTCCCGAATCGTGCACGAGCTCGATGCGCGCATGACCCGCGCGTCGGGTGCCGGGGATGTAGTCGATGTGATGCTCGACGCCGGCGAGGACCTCGGTGTTCGGATCTTGCGCGCCGGGGATGTCGGCCGGGTCGGCGTACACGGGGAGCACCGCGCCGTCGCTGTGCCACTTGCGCCCGAAGCGGTTCTCGAACACGCCGAAGTGGGTGCATCGGTCGGCCCAGTGGATCGGCGCCCACAAGAAGAACACCTGCAGGTCGTTCGGCGGCGCGGGTGCGATCGCCGGGTCGGGCCCGGCGACCGGACGAACACCCCAGCTTCGATCCTTGATGCCGTGCACGCGCGCGGGGTCGATCGCGACGGTACGCCCGTCGTAGGTGATCTCGCCTTCCCAGCGACCGAACTGCGCGAAGCGCGTGACGTCCATGACGAGTCGGCGGCCGTTGCCGTACGTGGTCTGGCGACCTTCTTCGACGCACGCGGTCCGCGCCGTGAACATGAGGTCGGCGCTGATCCCGGTGTCGTTCTCGTCGAGGCGCACGGCGATGCGCCGCATGGGCTCGATGACCTCGATGCGGAACGGACCCACACTCACGTCGGTGGGCTCGGCCGGCGCGCGTCGCGAGCCGTGGAACGCGTGCTGCTCGCCGTCGCGCACGATGCTCAACCCGCAGTCGAGGATCCCGAGGTTCGGGTAGAGCGCTGCGCCGATGCCGAAGTAGAGGTCTTCGGCGATGCCGTTGAACCAGTACCGGTCGTAGGCGTTGCGATCACCGGTGGCCGGGTGAGCGATCGGCGTCGCGGTCTGGTGGATTGGGTAGTCGTCGAACTTCGAGAGCATCCACCAAACCTACAGAGTCACCGACTCACCACGCATAGGCCTCGGGCGCGGTGCCACCCGGGCCCGGGAAGATGTCGTCGAGCTGCTTCAACGTGGTGTCGTCGAGGCTCAGCTCGGTGGCCCGGATCGACGCGCCGCTGAGCTGTTCCATCGTGCGCGGCCCGATGATCGGCGCCGTCACACCCCGTTGCGCCAGCAACCATGCGAGTGCGACCGCGGTCGGTTCCTCGCCGAGCTCTCGGCACAGCGACTCCCACCGTTCGAGCTTCGGGCGCATCGCTTCGTAGCGCGGGTTCACGTTCGCGCGCCGCCCGGTGGTGGCTTGGCCAACGCCACCGGCGAGCAGGCCGCCCGCCAATGGACTCCACGGGATGAGACCGATGCCGTACGCACGACAGGCGGGGAGCACTTCGAGCTCGATCGTGCGCGACGCGAGGTTGTAGAGGCTCTGCTCACTCACCAGGCCGAGGAAGCTGCGCACCGACGCTGCCTCGTTGGCCTGCACGAGGTGCCAGCCCGCGAAGTTGCTGCTCCCCACGTAGACGACCTTGCCCTGTGCCACCAGCGTCTCCATCGCCTGCCAGATCTCGGCCCACGGTGCGTGACGATCCACGTGGTGCATCTGGTAGAGGTCGATGTGATCGGTCTGCAGGCGGCTCAGGCTCTCGTTGCACGCCGCGATGATGTGGCGCGCCGACAGGCCGCCGTCGTTCGGCCAGTCCGTCATGGGGCCGAACACCTTCGTGGCGAGCACGACCTTGTCGCGCCGCCCACCGCCCTGCGCGAACCAGCGACCGATGATCGACTCCGTCGCGCCGGCCCCGAGCGATCCGCCGTAGCGGTTCGCAGTGTCGAAGAAGTTGATCCCGAGCTCGAGCGCGTGATCCATGATCGCGAAGCTGTCGGGCTCGCTCGTCTGCGGCCCGAAGTTCATGGTGCCGAGGCAGAGGTTGCTGACGCGAAGGGCGGTACGGCCGAGGCGGTGATAGCGCATGGCAGCGACCTTAGTTAGCGTGGTCGCGCGCGTCGACCGAAGGAGCCCGTCATGCAACACGTCCGACTCGGCCACACTGGCCTCCAGGTGTCGAGGATCTGCCTCGGCACGATGACGTTCGGCTTGCAGGTCGACGAGGAGCGCTCACGAGCGATCCTCGATCATGCAGCAGACGGTGGTGTCACGTTCCTCGATGTCGCCGACGTGTATCCGCTCGGCGGCGACCTCACCACGGCCGGGCGCACCGAGGAGATCGTCGGCCGGTGGCTCGCCGGGCGCCGTGACCAGTTCGTGGTGGCCACGAAGTGCTTCGCTCCGATGGGCACTCGCCCCTGGGACATGGGCAACAGCCGCCGCCACATCCTCGACGCCGTCGACGCGTCGCTACGTCGACTCCAGACCGACTTCATCGACCTCTACCAGCTGCACTTCGACGACCCGGGTGTGCCGCTCGACGAGACCTTGACCGCGCTCGATGATCTGGTTCGCGCCGGCAAGGTTCGCTACGTCGGTTGCTCCAACTTCCTTGCGTATCGCCTCGCTCGCGCGCTCGGTCGTAGTGACGTCCTGAACGTGGTGCGATTCGTGAGCGTGCAGCCGCGCTACAACCTGCTGTTCCGCGAGTTCGAGCGCGAGCTGTTCCCGCTGTGTCTCGAAGAGGGCGTGGGCGTGATCCCGTACAACCCGATCGCGGGCGGGATGCTCTCCGGTAAGCACGACCGCACGAAGCCTCCCGAGGAGGGCGGTCGCTTCACGCTCGGCAACGCGGCGCGCACGTACCAGGACCGCTACTGGCACGACAACGTGTTCGACACTGTCGACGAGTTGGTGAAGATCGCCGAGCAGGCCGGAATGTCGCTCCCGACCCTTGCGGTCGCGTGGGTGCTGCGCAACCCGGCGATCACATCACCGATCGTCGGCGCGAGCCGCCCCGACCAGCTCGACGCCACGCTCGGTGCGCTCGACGTGCGCCTCGACGATGATCTCGTCGAGCGGCTCGACGAGGTCACCGCGCCCTACCGTCGAGGTGACGCACCCCGATAGGGTTCGTTTCGTGGAACAGGGGGCTGCGTTCTTCGACCTCGACCGCACGTTGCTGCGCGGCGCGAGCGGGCCGGTGCTCACACGGGCGTTGCGCGGTGCGGGTCTCGTCGGTTCGCGCTCGTATCCCGGCGAAGCCGCGCTCAATCGCATGTACGACACGTTCGGCGAGAACCGCGTGTTCATGGAGTTCGCGCGCCAGCTCGCGCGCGTCGCTTCGGGCTGGCCGCTCGATCGGGTCCAAGCCGCGGCGCAAGAAGCTGCCCACACGCTCATCGAGATGGTGCAGCCGTTCGCGCCGTCGCTGTTGGCCGAGCATCGGGCGGCCGGGAGGCCGGTCGTGCTGGCCACCACCACCCCGTTCGAGCTCATCAAGCCGTTCGCCGACATGCTCGGGATCGATCACGTGATCGCCACTCGGTACGGCGTGCGCGACGGCGCGTTCGATGGCACCTTCGACGGTGGGTTCGTATGGGGGCGCGGCAAGGCCGAGGCGGTCCGGCTCTGGGCCGACGAACGCGGCATCGCGTTGGCGGAGAGCTTCGCGTACTCCGATTCGTTCTTCGACGGCCCGCTGCTCAGCGCGGTCGGGCATCCGTTCGCGGTGAACCCCGACCTGCGGCTTGCCGCCCTCGCTCAGCTGCGGCGTTGGCCCACGTTGCACCTCGACGCCCCGTCTGGTGTGCCGAAGCTGCTCGGCGTCGAGCCGCAGCACGTGCTCCTCCAGCTCTTCCGACCCGAGCTCATTCGCTACGCGCGCATCAGCATCGAAGGCGTCGAGCACATCCCCAAGACCGGCCCGGCGATCATCGTGTTGAACCACCGGAGCTACTTCGACATCGTGGCCGCCGGCTGCGCGATCGCCAAGAGCGGTCGACCGATCCGCGTGCTCGCGAAGAAGGAGATGTTCGAGGCGCCGGTGCTCGGACCGTTGATCGCAGCACTCGGTGCGATTCGCGTCGACCGAGGCACGGGCTCGGCGCAGCCCCTGGATCGTGCCGCATCGGCGCTCGAGTGCGGCGAGCTCGTGGGCATCTTCCCGCAGGGCACGATCCCGCGCGGCGAAGCCTTCTTCGACCCGGTGTTGAAGGGTCACAAGGGCGCCGCGCGCCTGGCCGCGATGACCAAGGTGCCGGTGATCCCCGTGGGGATCTGGGGCAGCGAGCAGGTGTGGCCGCGCAACGCCAAGGTGCCGGCCGTGTGGAACGTGATCCGGCCGCCCCGCGTGTCGGTGCGCGTGGGCTTGCCGGTGCAGCTCGAGTACGACACGCTGGCCGCCGATACGCGGCGCATGATGGATGCGATCTCCGATCTCCTGCCCCACGAGTCGCGCGAGGTGCGCATGCCGACCGGCGCCGAGCTGGCCCGTACCCGGCCGACAGGTTGAATCGTGCTCGACGGCGCACGCTTCTTCCACGTCAATGTCAACTGCACCGATCTCGCACGATCGCAGGCCTGGTACACGGCCGCGCTCGGGCTCGTCGCGGCCACGCACACCGCGCCCGAGAGTGTGCAATCAGGCGACGCGTTCGGACTCGACCGCGCGCGGTGGGACGCCTGGATCCTCACCGGCGGGCGAGGCATGCAGGCCGGAGCCGTCGATCTGCTCGAGTGGTTGGAGCCCGCCCCGGTCGGTGCGCCGCCCGCAACCGCCGCGCACAACGGGTTCCAGCGCATCGGGGTCACAGTGCCTGACCTCGACGCGGCGCTCACGCGTGTGGTGGCGCGCGGCGGAACGGTCACCGAGCCCGCGCACGCCGTGGAGACGGTCGGTCATCAGCTTCGGCTCGCGCACGTCGCCGACCCCGACGGCGTGCGCGTCGAGCTCGTCGAAGGCCAGAGTGCGGGCCTGTCGTTCGTGGCCGTGTGCTGTGCCGATCTGGATGCCTCGCTCGCTTGGTACGACGCACTTGGCTTTCGCGAGCGGGCGCGCATCGACTCCGACGGTGTCGGTGGCGCGGCGTTCGGTCTCGACAGCCCGGCGTCGATCCGTGAAGTCGTGCTCGCGCCCGCAGGTGGCGGAGTGCTCAGCCTGATCCTCGTGGGCTTCGAGCACCCGCCGGTGGAGTTCGCGCCGGCGCGGGCCGCGCACGCCGTGGGGATCGCGCGCGCCGCGCTGCTGGTCGACGACCTCGACGATGCGTGCGCGAACCTGCACGCGGCGGGTGTGGCGACGGTGTCTCCTCCGGTCGCGATGGCGATGGGTGGTGGTCTGCCCGAGCTGCGGTTCGTGTGCTTCCGCGGACCCGACGGTGAGCTGCTCGAGCTCATCGAATCGCCCGTCGCGTCAGCGGGCTGAATCGCGCTCGAGCGCGAGCGCCAGGAACCGGCTCGCGGCCGGCGAGAGCGGTCCGTCGCGGTGCAGGACAGCGACGGCGCGATGCGCGCGCGGCCGACATTCGCGCACGCGTACGTCGCCTTGGGCCTGTGCAGCTCGGGCGAGCGCATGCGGAACCAGTGCAGCGCCGGCACCGGCGAGCACGAGCGGCACGATCGCCTCGCGCGGCGCCGTCTCCACCGCGACCACGAGCGCGATGCCTTCGCGCGCGCACGCCTCTTCGAGGTGACGGCGGCTCGACGTGCCCACGGGTGTGGTCACGAACGCCATCGAGTGCGGCGCCTTCTGGTGGCTGCCCGGCGGCAGCAACCACACGAGGTCTTGGCGCGCGAGTGGGCGGGCGACGAGCCCGGCGAGATCGGCGGGCGGCTCGCTCACGCCGAGCTCGACCTCGCCGGACCGCACGCGCGCCACGAGATCGTCGGGATCGTCGGGGTCGGCGAGGCGCACCGTCACGGCCGGGTGCGCGGCCCGGAACTTGCCGACGAGTGCGCTCACCGGATCAGCCGCGAGCGTGGCCAGGCATGCAAGATCCACATGGCCGGCGACCACCTCGGCCACGGCCGCCACGGCGTCGGCGGCGGTCTGGAGATCACGCAGCGCGCGCCGGGCCGGCTCCACGAGCGCTTCGCCTGCCGCGGTGAGGCGCAGGCCCCGCCCCACGCGGTGGAAGAGCGGCGTCGCGACCTCGCGCTCGAGCTCGCGCAGCGATTGCGACAGAGCGCTCTGCGACACGAAGAGGGCGGCGCCGGCGGCGGTCACCGTGCCTGCGTCGACGACGGCGAGGAAGTGGCCCAGACGCGTGGCATTCAGAGGCATTGCTTATGAGTGTAGCAATATCTTCGGGTTGGACTTCTGGATCGAACGGGCCGACGATGACCCTGTGGATTGGTTCGCCATCGTCGTGATCGGGATGGGCGTGGGCTTCCTCGCCGGCCTGTTCGGCAAGGGCGGCTCGGCCATCGCCACACCGCTCCTGCATGCGGTCGGCGTGCCCGCGATCGTGGCGCTCGCCGCGCCGCTGCCGGCCACGATCCCGTCGACGTCGGCCGGCGCCTTCGCGTACTGGCGGGCCGGCTTCATCGATCGCCGCGTGTTGCGATGGAGCGTGGCGTGCGGCGTTCCCGCCACCGCGGCCGGCGCGCTCGCGAGCCGGTGGGTGGGCGGCGGTGCGCTGATCATCGTGACCGACGTGTTGATCGCCGCGCTCGGGATTCGCTTCCTCGTCGCGCCCGGCGCGGGGCCGGCTCCGATCGCCGCCGCCGACGACCCCATCAGCATCGAGCGCATCGCAGCCGTCGCCGTGATGGTCGGCCTCGCATCGGGTCTGCTCGCCAACAGCGGCGGGTTCCTGCTCGCTCCGCTCTACATGGCCGTGCTGCGCCTGCCGATCAAGCCGGCCTTCGCGTCGTCGTTGGCCGTGGCCGCAGTGCTCGCGCTGCCGGGCACGGCCGTGCACTGGGCGCTCGGTCATCTCGACTGGAGCGTCGTCGCCGTGTTCGCCGTCGCGTCGGTGCCGCTGTCGTACGCGGGTGCGCGCCTCGGCCTGCGCAGCGACGCGCAGCGTCTCGAGCGCTGGTACGGCGCGGCGCTCACCACGCTCGGACTCGCGTTCGTGATCGCGGCCCGCTAGCTCGTCGCCAGCGCCGGGTCGCCGAGCGCTACCGGGCCTGGCTCGACCACCCGGGCGTACACGCCGAAGCTGTCGTCGGCGTGGTCGATCACCGACTTCATCAGCGAGCGATCCTGCGGCAAGTCGGCGAACGCACGCGTGATCATCACGCAGCGCGGGCACGGCGTGACGACCTCGATGATCGCGCCGCCGATCTGTACCGTCCGGCCGATCCACGACCGCTCGGGGAACGGGTCGTGGGGTTCGGCCGAGCCGTCGATGCTCACCACGACGTTCGGCCGGAAGCGGCGAACGTCGACGCGCGACTCGGGTGCGAGCCGCGCGAGTGATGCGAGCGACTGCTCGCTCAACACCAACAGGGGGAACGCGTCGAAGTAAGTGCCGGGCGGTGACTCGTACTCGAACACCTCCGGCGGGAGTCCGGAGAGGTCGGGAAGCGGGTCGTCCTCGTTGCGGGCGAACATCGCCCGCAGCTCGGTCATCACATCGTCGTGATCGGCTTTGCCACGCCGGTAGTGGTCGAGATCCGTTCGGGGCTGCAACGGCCACAGCGTCACCGGATGATCGAGCGCCCTGCTCACGCGCTCGTGCACGTCGGCCGCGTCGGTAGCGACGACCGAGCCGTCGGGCAGCGTGATGACGGCGGGCGAGACCGATGTCGCGCCGTGCCCGACGACCGCGGGTTCCGATGCGTAGCGCGCCGACAAGCGCATCAACGCGCCGATCTTCTTGGCGCCGCGGATGCCGCCGCGCGCTTCGTCGCGCGTGGCCCACGCCCGGTCGCCCACGATGCCGGCGGCGCCGACCGTGGTGACGTCGAGTCGCTCGCCCATCATGCTCTTCACCGGGTAGCGCCAGAGCTGAGTCACCACGCCCGCGGTCACGCGGCGCACGCTACCGTCGGCCGTGCATGGACTTGATCCTCACCGACGAGCAGTGGCTCGTGGTGCACGACGTGCGCTTGCGCGGCACGGTGGAGGTGCCCGACGAGACGGTCGTGGCGCTGCTCGTCGCCGACGACCTCGCGATTGTGAAAGGCGGCCGGGTCGCCCTCACCGCCGCGGGTCGTCGATATCACGCCGACTGGGCCCTGGTGCCCGAGGAGAGTGCCGCGCACCAAGCAGTTCGATTGCTCTACGACGGCTTCCACGAGCTCAACGTGGAGCTGCTGTCGGTGTGCACCGCTTGGCAGGTGCTCCCGTCGGGCGCGCGCAACGAGCATCGCGACGCGCACTACGACTGGGAGGTGATCGCTCGGCTCGAACGGCTCCACGAGCGTGCGGCGCCGCGCGTCCGGCGCGTTGCGCGCGATGTGACGCGCTTCGAGAGCTACAGCCCCCGACTGCGCTATGCGCTCGCGCAAGTGGTGGATCGGGGCAACCCCGAATGGCTCACCGGCGCGCGGGTCGATTCGTACCACACCGTCTGGAACCACCTGCACGAAGATCTGCTGGTGGCGTTGGGTCGGGAACGCCACGAGGAGCCGCAGCCATGACGATCGCCCGATCGCCCGAGCACGAGCTGTTCCGAGCCACCGTGCGCGACTTCGTCGCGCGCGAGGTGACGCCGTTCGTCGACGAGTGGGAGGCGAACGGGATCTTCCCCGCCCACGACGTGTTCGCGAAGCTGGGCGCACTCGGCGTGCTCGGCCTCGAGTACGCACCCGAGCTCGGCGGCGCCGGCGTCGACCACACCTACAAGGTCGTGCTGGGCGAAGAGCTCGGCCGCATCCCGTGCGGCGGTGTGTCGATGGCGATCACGGTGCAGCTCGACATGGCCACGCCGTCGCTCGCTCGGCACGGCTCGCCCGATCTTCAGGCGCGCTACCTGGCGCCGGCGATCCGCGGTGAGCACGTGGCGGCGATCGCGGTCACCGAACCCGACGCGGGCTCCGACGTGGCCGGGTTGCGCACGCGCGCGCGGCGCGACGGCGACGAGTGGGTCGTGAACGGCACGAAGCTCTACATCACGAACGGGGTGCAAGCCGATTGGCTCTGCCTGCTCGTGCGCACGAGCAACGAGGGCGGCTATCAGGGCATGTCGCAGATCGTGTTTCCCACCGACACGCCCGGCTTCTCGGTGAGTCGCAAGCTCGACAAGCTCGGCAACCGCTCTTCCGACACGGCCGAGCTCAGCTTCGTCGACGCGCGTGTGCCGGTCGCGAACACCATCGGCGAGATCGGCCGCGGGTTCCAACAGCAGATGGAGCAGTTCGAGTACGAACGACTCATCGCCAGCTATGTGGCCGTCGGTCAGATGCAGTGCGCGCTCGAACGCACACGTGAGTACCTGCGCGAGCGCCACGCGTTCGGTCGCCCGCTCCTCGCCAACCAGCATCTGCAGTACCTGTGGGCCGAGCTCGCCGCCGAGCTCGATCTCCTGCGCCACTACAACTGGTCGTGCGCCGACGCGATCGTGGCCGGCAACGACGAAGTGCGGCGCATGAGCGCGATCGCCAAGCTCAAGGCCGGGCGGCTGATCCGCGAAGTGGCCGACTTCTGCATCCAGGTGCACGGCGGGATCGGGTACATGGAAGAGACGTGGACCGCGCGGTTCTACCGGGACGCGCGCCTGTTGTCGATCGGCGGCGGAGCCGACGAGGTGATGCTGCAGCTGCTCAGCCGCCTCGACGGCGCCACGGCCTGAACGTCGCGATGAATCCAATCGTCGCGGTCGGTGTCGACGTCGGCAAGCACACGTTGCACGTCGTGCGGCTGGCCGACGATCTCGGCGCGGAGTACCAGCAGGTCGCTCCATCGGGGCTCGGCGATGTGATCGCGGCGTGGCGACCCGACGTCGTGGGGATCGACGGTCCCTCGGGCTGGGCGTCGTCGGGCAAGTCGCGCACGGCAGAGCGCGCACTCATGCAGCGCGGCATCCAGTGCTACTGCACGCCGATGTTGGAACATTCCGACAGGCCCTTCTACGACTGGGTCCGGAGCGCGCATCTGGCGTTCGACGCATGCATCGACGACGGTTACGAGCTCGGGCGATCGGTGCCCGTGCGACGACGCTCCGTCATCGAGGTCTTCCCGCACGCCACCGGATTCGCGTTGCTCGGCGGCCGGTATCCGACCACGCCCAAGAGTGAGAAGCGTGCCGCACGCGTGCGCGCGCTCGAGCTCGTCGGCATCGAGACTCCAGGCCGCGCATCACTCGACCGCGTCGATGCCACCCTCGCTGCGTTCACCGCCCGTTGCGCAATCGCCGGAACGGTGATCACCTACGGAGACGCGCGCGAGGGTCCGGTGTTCGTCCCGACCGGCGCATCGGCCTGACATGCGGATCCTCCTCAGCGCCTTTCCCGCGTTCGGGCATCTCCATCCCGTGGTGCCACTCGCCCTCGCCGCGCAGAACGCCGGCCACGAGGTGCGCCTCGCCACCGGCGCGAACGTGGTGGCGTGGGCCCGCGGCTGTGGTCTCGACGCGTACGCGGTGGGCTACCGAGAAGGCGAAGCCGTGGACATCGCCGAGCGCGACCATCCGGGGCCGGCGAGCTCGGACCACATCTTCACGGATGTCTGGGTGCCGGCCGCGCTCGACGACATGCTCGACATCACCACGTCGTGGGTGCCGGATCTCGTGGTGCACGAGGAGGAGGAGTACGCCGGCGTGCTGCTGGCAGCGATGCGGGGCAGCCGCTGCGTGACACAGTCCTGGGCCGCGCCCGCGCGACCCGAGCCGAGTCGCCGCTCCGCGGCGCGCGCGTTGGGACCGATCTGGGGCCGCTACCTGCCGGGCTCGGCCCCGCGCCGTGTGGGAGAGCGCTACCTCGACGCATGCCCGCCTCCGCTGCAGACCCCCGACCTCGCCGACATCGCGCGCGACGCGCGCGTGATTGCCGTGCGGCCCGGACTCTTCGACGGTCCGCTCGCGCCGCGACCGGAGTTCCTGCACGACCTCGCGCGTCCCGCGGCCTATGTGACGCTCGGGACGGTGGCGGTGTTCAGCACCCCCGAGCTGCTCGATCGCATCGCCGCCGCGCTCGCACCGCAGTTCGCGTCGGTGATCGTCACGAGCGGACCGAACCCGATCGAGGCGCTCGGCCCGCAGCCCGCGAACGTGCACGTCGTGCCGTACGTGGCGCAGTCGGTCGTCTTGGCGAACGTCGACCTTGTGGTTTCGCACGCGGGCGCCGGCGGAACAGTCGGCGCGCTCGCCCACGGCTTGGCGCACCTGATGCTGCCCGGACGCGGCCAGAGTCAGATCACCCTGGCCGAGGCCGTGCACCGGGCCGGCGCGGGTCTCCGCCTCGCCGACAGCGAGCGCGGCCCGGCCGATATCGCGCGAGCCGCGTTGCGCCTGAGCTCCGAATCGCGGTTCGCCAATGCGGCACGCGCGATCCGGGCGCAGCTCGACGAGCTGCCGGGGCCACGCGAGGTGCTCGCGATGCTCGAACCCGCGACGTGGTGATCGAGTCGCTCGACGCCGCCGCACGTCGGTCTCGCTCAGGCCAGTGCGGCCTTCACCGCCGCGGCGATCCGAGCGCCGTCGGCGGCCGCGCCGGCCCGTGCCTTCACGGCTTTGATCACGGTGCCCATCGCCTTGCCACCGGTGGCTCCGTCGGCCGCGGCCCGCGCCACCTCTTCGGCCACGATGGCGCCGAGCGCGTCGTCGTCGAGCGCCGCGGGCAGGTAGCGCTCGAGCACGCCGATCTCGGCGCGCTCGCGGGCGGCCGCATCGGGACGGTTGTTGTCGTCGTAGATGGTGGCGGTGTCGTTGCGCTTCTTGACCTCGGCGGCGAGCAGCGCGATCACCTGCTCGTCGGTGAGCTCGACCTGCTCGACGCC
Source organism: Acidimicrobiia bacterium (assembly GCA_017882905.1). Classification (GTDB taxonomy): domain Bacteria; phylum Actinomycetota; class Acidimicrobiia; order IMCC26256; family PALSA-610; genus Chersky-683. The sequence goes on from JADGOO010000197.1 coordinate 14,713, forward strand.
GGCCACCTCGGCGTTGCCGATCGCGCTGATCGTGAGTCGCAGCGTGGAAACCGTGAGCTCGTCGCGTGCCTTCATGGCCTGGGTCAGATCGGCGCGCAGCCGCGCCTTCAGCGCGGGCGTGTTGTCGGATGCGGTGTCGGGAACGGTCTCGGCCATCCGGCCATTCAACCCTGAAGTGGCGTGACGCAGGAGGGACTTCCGGCCCGGGACACCTGACACGGCCGTCAGGTAGCCTCACGGGTCATGGCGAACGAGCTGCCCAAGATCATCAGCGTCGACGATCACGTCATCGAGCCCCCGCACGTGTGGCAGAGCTACCTGCCGACCAGGTACCGCGAGAAGGGCCCCCGTGTCGAGCGGGGCACCTGGGGCGACTTCCGGCTCAAGCCCGGTGCGCGCTACGACCAGGAGCAGGTCGAGGGCGGCCAGCCCGGCGACTTCTGGGTCTACGAAGACAAGGTCATCTACGTGCACAAGCGCTTCGTGGCGATCCCGCTCGAGGCCACGCCGGGCGGCGACGTGAGCAAGTTCGACTCGAGCGTGATGGACATGATCGCCGTCACCTACGACGAGCTGCGCCCCGGCTGCTACATGCCCAAGGAGCGCAAGGCCGACCTCGAGATTGCCGGTTGCGACGGCTCGCTGCCCTTCCCCACGTTCCCGCGCTTTTGCGGCCAGACGTTCCTCGAGGGCGACGACAAGGACCTCGGCCTGGCCTGTGTGCAGGCCTACAACGACTGGATGATCGACGAGTGGTGCGGTGAGAGAGACGGGTTCAACATCCCGTTGTGCCTCATCCCGCTGTGGGACGCCGAGCTCGCGGCCAAGGAGGTGGAGCGCGTCGCGGCGAAGGGCTGCCACGCGATCTGCTTCAGCGAGATCCCCACGCACCTCGGTCTGCCGTCGATCCACACCGGTCACTGGGACCCGATGTTCGCGGTGTGCAACGACCTCGCCGTCACGCTGTGCATGCACATCGGGTCGTCGTCGAAGATGCCGGTCGCCTCGCCCGACGCACCCGCGGGCGTGGGCGGTGTGCTGGCGTTCAACAACGCGATGGCGAGCATGGCCGACTGGCTGTACTCCACGTTGCTCATGCGGTTCCCAAAGCTGAAGCTCGCCTACAGCGAGGCGCAGATCGGCTGGATCCCCTACGCGCTCGAGCGCGCCGACGCCGTCTGGGACCACCACGACGCGTGGATCCACCAACGGCGTTCGGGGCGCATGCCCGAGCCGCCGTCCACGTACTACAAGGGCCGGATCTACGGCTGCTTCACCTCCGATGATCATGGTCTGAAGAACATCGACGCGGTGGGCGAGGACAACGTCTGCTTCGAGACCGACTACCCGCACACCGACACCACGTGGCCGAACACGTTGCCGTACGTGGAACACTTCCGGAAGTTCCTCACCGAGGAGCAGCTCTACAAGGTGCTGCGCGGCAACGCCATCACCATGCTCTCCCTCGACCGCGTCTGACTCACCCCGCGGGCTAGGCGCTGTGGGCGAGGGCGTCGATCATGGCGGTGCGCCATTCGTCGAGCGCGGCGGCGTGCGTGGCGTCGGTGCGGCCGAGGCGCACGATCACGGCGTCGAGGCCGGGTACCACCACGATCGCCTGGCCTTCGTAGCCGCTGGCCCGGAACGTGCCCCACTCGTCGTCGACCACCCACCAGTGCGCGCCGTACGGCGAGCCGTCGGGATCGACCGACCGGCGTGACCGCGCGTGATCGACCCACCCTTCGGGCAGCACGCGCCGCGCGTCCCACCGGCCGTCGCGCAGGTACAGATAGCCGAACCGAGCGAAGTCGGCGGCGATCGCATCCACGTACGACGACCCGACGAACGTGCCCGCGTCGTCGAAGATCGGCGTGGCGCTGCGCATACCGATCGGCGTGAACAGCCGGTCGATGAGCAACGACTCGAAGGCATCGCGCCCGCCAGCCGCGTCGCCCGCGATGCGGGCCAGGATGTTGCTCGTGCCCGACGAGTAGTTGAACACCGTGCCCGGCGCGTGGGCGAGCGGGCGACGGGCGGCGTACGCGGCAACGTCGCCCAGGCCTTCGCCGAACAGCATGTGGATCACGTTCGACTCGTTGCCGTCGAGGTAGTCCTCGAACCAGTCGAGTCCGTCGCGCATCTCGATGAGCTGTTCCACGGTGATGGCGGCGCGTGGATCGTGCGGATCGCGATGCCAGGTCTCGACGGGCGCGCGCGCGTCGAGGTCGATGGCACCGTCGCCGACCAGGATCCCCACGGCGGCGTGCAAGATGGACTTCGCCATCGACCAGGAGCCGAGCCGCGTGGTCGCGCCGACGGGTTCGGGTGGCTCCGACCAGCGTGGCTTGGCGCCGCTGTACCGCTCGGCGATCACCGCGCCGCCGACCACCACGATCACCGCATAGGTGGTCTCGTAGCGAGCCGTGTCGGAGAACATCTGCTCGACGAGCGCGTCGACGGCCGGCCGCGCCGCAGCACGCGGCCACGAATCTGTGGGCCAGGCGACGCCCGCCGGTTGGTGCGGCAGGCCGACCAGTCGGCTCACTTGTCGTTCGAGGGCACCGCGCTCTTGAACGCGAACATCTTGCGCACGAGCGGTTCGAAGTGCTCGAGCGGCGGCGTGGGGTAGTCGGGGTCGAACGCGACCTGGTCCCAGTCGTCGGCGAACTGCGCGGCGAGGGCGAACTGCTCGGCGCTCAGCGTGTCGCGGTGCTGCTCGCGTGCGTCGGGATCGCCGCCGAAGTGCGCGTAGTAGTGGCGCCCCTGGAAGTCCTGGTGCACGCGGATCATCTCGTACACGTCGGTGCGGACGTAGGGCTTGAGCATCTCGGCCGCGATGGCCGGGTGGTTCGCGACGCTGATCGCCTTGCCGATGTCGTGGCAGAGTGCGGCGACCACGATCTCGTCGTCGGCGCCAGCCGCTTCGGCGAGTGCGGCGGTCTGCAGGCAATGCGTGAGCTGGTCGGTGGCGAAGCCGTCGGTGATCTCGGCGAGGGAGCGCAGGAGCATCAAGATCCGCTCCGCCACACGGTCGGCGTGCGCAACGGTCTCCGCACCGATCGCGGCCCATTGCTCGCGCGTCGATTCGTCCATCCGCCGGAACGAGGTCATGGTCATGGCGAAATCGTACGCCCGTGCGGTCGCGCTCGCGCCCGGGGTCGCCCGAGTGGGTCAGGGAAGCTGGGCCGCGAGGGTCTTGGGGGCCACCTGGCGGTAGGCGTCGGCCAAGATCTGGCGCAGCTCGGCAGCGTCGACGTCGCGGTCGAGGTGCATGCCGAGCCAGCCGCGCCCGCCCACGTAGGGCGGCACGAAGAACCGTTCGGGCTCGAGGTCGACCAGCTCGCCCTGCACGCCCACGGGCGCTGCGCAGTAGATGCCGACGATGCCGTCGCCGTGGTGGTCGTTCACGAAGGTGGCGATCGTCAACTTGTCGCGCACGAACCACGTGGGCGCGCCATGGCTGAGTCGCTCGGTCACCTCGGGGAACGACAGGCAGATCGTGCGAACCAGCTCGAGCGGATCCTTGCGGCGTGCCATCGCATGATTCTGCCCGCGTGACTCAGGCGGGTGCACCGACCCCGGAGAAGTCGGCGGCGGTGCCGGGGAAGCGGACCACGGCGACGGCTCCGCCGCCCGGCGCGTCTTCGAGCCACGCGGCGCCGCCGTGCTGGTCTGCGATCTGGCGCACGATGGCGAGTCCGAGGCCCGATCCCGGAACCGCCTGCGCGTCGCGACCCCGCGCGAACCGCGCGAACACACGCTCGCGTTCGTCGGCCGGGACGCCGGGCCCGTGGTCGCGCACCCGCACCTCGCCGTCTCGCACCGTGACCTCGATCGGCGCACCGGGCGGGCTCCACTTGCAGGCGTTGTCGACCAGGTTGCCGATCGCACGCTCGACGAGCGTGGGGTTGCCGGCCACGACCCACGGCTGTGTGTCGACGAGGACCGTGTGGCCGGTGCGTCGTTCGGCTCGCTCCGCCACGTTGCGCGTCACGTCGTCGAGGCGCACATCGAGCACGTCATGGGAGTCGATCCGCACGTCGGTGGCGAGCTCGACGAGCTCGGTGACCAGATGCGTGAGCTCGCCGAGCTCGGCCACGGCGTGATCGATGAGCTCACGGCGTTGCGGCGCGGGCATCGATTCGGCGCGCTGCAGGAGCTCGATGGCGGTTCGCAGACTCGTGAGCGGTGTGCGCAGCTCGTGACTCGCGTCGGAGATCAGCTGCTGTTGCTGCTCGCGTGACGCGGCGAGTGCCTGCAGCATCGCGTTGAAGCTCGACGCGAGGCGCCCTACTTCGTCGTCGCGTTCGGCGCCGGCCACAGGTGTGGCGAGGTTCTGGGTGGCGGCGACCTGTTCGGCCGCGTCGGTGAGGTCGTCGATCGGTCGCAACGAGCGCCGGGCCGTGGCGCGCCCCACGAACGTCGCGATCACGATGCCGAGCGCGCTGAGCACCACGAGTACGAGCGCGAGGCCCCGCAGTGTGCGGTCGGTCTCGCCGAGGTCGCGGGCGATCTCCACCGCTCCACCGCCGGGCAGCGCCTGGGTGCGCATGCGCACGTGCCGCGCGCCGGCGTTGGTCGAGCGGGTGTCGAAACCGGTGCCGGCCTCGGCGATCTTGATGTCGTTGGCATCAACGGGGAGCTGCACCGCGCTGTGGGCGGTGATCGCGCCGTGGTTGTCGAGCACCTGGAAGTAGGTGTCCTGCTCGCCGAACGGAGTTCGGCGGCCCGCGGGATCGGGCAGCTGGATGCGGCCGCCGGGGAAGCCGCCGTTGTCGCCGGGCGACCGGGGGAAGTCGGCGATGCCACGGGTGCGGGCCACGAGCGACCGGTCGATCTCGTGCAGCAGGCGGTTGCGCGTGGAGAGCCAGGCGACTGCGGCGACGCTCACCACGGCGAGCGCCACCGCGATCGCGGTGACGAGGGCAAGGCGGGTGCGCAGCTTCACGGATCAGCTCTCCCGGGCGACGAAGCCCACGCCGCGCACGGTGTGCACGAGCCGGCTCGCGCCGTTCGCCTCGGTCTTGCGGCGGATGTAGCCCACGTACACGTCGAGTGACGCAGCGGTGCCGAAGTCGTAGTCCCACACGCGGTCGGAGATGACCTCGCGCGTGAGCACGTTGCCGGCGTTGCGCACGAGCAGCTCGAGCAGCGTCCATTCCGTGCGCGTCAGCTGGATCTGCTCGCCGCCGCGCGTGCAGGTGTGCGCGCCGATGTCCATCTCGAGGTCGGCGATCCGCAGCACCTCGCGTTCGTCGATCGGCCGCCGGCGCAAGAGCGCGCGTAGACGGGCGAGGAGCTCTTCGAGCGCGAACGGCTTCGCGAGGTAGTCGTCGGCTCCCGCGTCGAGGCCGGCAACGCGGTCCGACACGAGATGGCGGGCGGTGAGCACGAGGATCGGTGTGAGGTTCCCGTCGGCGCGCATGCGCCGGCACACCTGCAAGCCGTCGACGCGCGGCATCGTCACGTCGAGCACGAGCGCGTCGGGCTCATCGCGACCGACGGCTTCGAGGGCCTCTTCGCCGTCGCTCGCCGTCAGCACGTCGTATCCCTCGAACTCCAGGGCCCGCCGCACCGACAGCAGGACGCCCGGGTCGTCGTCGACGAGCAACACCTGCATCGGCATGATTCTCGCGGATGACTCTGAGAAACGGGCAAGAAACCGCTCAGGCGGCCGGCTCCGAAGACGCCGCGGCCCGCTCGATCTGCAGGCCGCGAGCGGGCGCTCGCGCGCTCCCGGCCGACGGCGGGAGGTGGCGGAGCGAGTCGACGGTGAAGATGGCCAACGCCACCCAAACGAGCGCGAAGCCCGCCACTCGCCATGGCGTCATCGCCTCGTGGTACGCGGCGACGCCGAGCACGAAGTTGATGCACGGCACGAAGTACTGCAGCGGGCCGAGGATCGTGAACGGCACTCGCGGCGCGGCATAGGCGAACATCAGCAACGGCACGACGGTGACGATGCCGGCGAAGAGCACGAGCACGGTGATGTGGGTGGGCGCGTGCGCCACGATCCCGTGGCGACCGTGCTCGACGATCGCGATCGTGACGAGCGCCGCGGGGATCAACACGAAAGCCTCCGCGGCGAGGCTCTCGACGGCCGGCAGGGGCACCTGGCGCTTGAGCAGCACGTAGAGGCTCCAGCTGCCGCTGAGGATCAGCGCGATCGCGGGCACGCGCCCGTTCTCGATCGTGAGGACCACAACCGCGACCGCGGCGAGCGCGAGCGCGAGCTTGGGGCCGCGCCGCAGGTGCTCGCGGAAGCGGGCCACGCCGATCGCGACCGTCACCAGCGGCGCGATGAAATATCCGAGCGCCGTCTCGATCACATTGTGGTGCGTGACCGCCCATACGTAACACGTCCAGTTCGCCGACAGCAGCACCGACGCCGCGACCACTCGCACGAGGAGCCGGCGGTTGTGCACCACGGCCGCCATGGCGGGCCAGCGTCGCGTGGCAGTGAGCAGCACCACCAGGACCAGCGACGACCACACGATCCGCTGGCCGATGAGCTCGAACGCCGACACGCCCGAGAGCTCGTGCCAGTACACGGTGAGCAGGCCCCAGAGCACGTACGCGCCGGCGCCGGCGGCGAGGCCGGCAGCGTCGCTCGGCGCCTCGTTCGCGTGCATCGATCGCAACCTAGCGACCGTTGGTCCGGGCCTGGCGGGAGATTCCACGCGCTGGCCTCGACGGCCGCGCGGCCGCCACACTGGGTGTGCGACGCTGGTGGATCGTCGGGGAGTGATGGAGGAGCCATGCCGTACAGCTCGGGGCGGGTCGTGCACGACGCCGACGCGCACATCATGGAGACACCGACGTGGCTGCGCGACCATGCCGATCCCGCGTTGCGCGACCGCATCCCGCCGCTGTCGCTCGCGGGCGGCAACGAGCTGCGCCAGACGGGTGATCCCGACGAGCAGCTGCGCGATCTCGGCGCCGCGTTCGACCGGCTCGCGGCCAAGCACGCGTCGGCGGAGTACCGCGCCGACGAGGCGGCCGAGATCATGGCGCGCAAGAACTTCGCGGCCACCGGGAGCTTCATCGCCGCCGACCGGCCACGCGCGCTCGACCTGCTCGGGTTCTCGAGCCAGCTCGTGTTCAACACGTTCCACAACCGGAGGCTGCACGACTGGGAGCGCTCCGGGGATCTCGACCTCGCCTTCGGCACCGCGCGGGCCCACAACCGCGGGATGCTCGAGTTCTGCTCCGTCGATCGTCGCCTCCTCGCGACCTGCTACGTGCCACTCGTCGACTTCGATCGCGCCGCGGCGATGGCGCGCGAAGCCATCGACGCGGGCGCGGCCGCACTGCTCGTTGCATCGGGCTGCCCGCCGGAGCACTCGCCGAGTCATCGCAGCCTCGACCGCGTGTGGGCGCAGGCCCAGGATGCCGACATCCCGATCGTGTTCCATGTGGGCGGCACCGGCGACGTGATCGACTTCAACTACTTCCGCAACGGGCTGCCGATCCCGGCCGATTTCCACGGCGGCGAAGAGAACTTCCGGTCGGTCGACTACATGGGTATCCCCGTGCAGCCCGCGCAGACGCTCGCCACCATGATCTTCGACGGTGTGTTCGACCGCTTCCCACGCCTGCGGGTGGGCGTGATCGAGCAGGGCGCGATCTGGATGCCGTCATGGATGCGCCAGATGGAGGCGGCCTTCGAGGCGTTCGCCCGCCACGAGGAGCGGCTGAGAGCTCTCGAGCTGCGGCCGAGCGAGTACGTCCGGCGTCAGATTCGCGCCACGCCCTACCCGACCGAAGACGTGGGCTGGATCATCGAACAGGCCGGACCCGAAGTCGTCCTGTTCTCGTCGGACTACCCGCACGTGGAGGGCGGACGGCGCCCGATCGAACGGTTCGAAGCGTCGCTCGAAGGCGTGAGCGAGTCGGTGCGGCAAGCCTTCTACTGCGACAACTTCATCGAGCTCATGGGCCGGGCCACCTCGACACTCGCGGCCTGAGTCGGCGTACCATCGCGATCTCCTCGTCCACGGAAAGGCGCCTGGTGGACGCAACGTCACTCGACGAGCCGGCCATCGTTGCGGTCCGGCGGATCGCGCTCGACCTCGCCAACGACGCTTCGGCGCGCTGGCACGACCTCGCGTCGTCGTCGCCTGCGGAGCGCGCCGGCGGCGACGCCGCCGAGGCGCTGCACGACTATCGAGTCGCGCTCCGCACACTGCGCAGTTGGCTGCGCGCCCACGCCGACGTGCTCGCCGTTCCCGGCAAGGTGCGCACCCGCTTGCGGCGCGCGGCCGCGGCGACGAACGGCGCGCGCGATGCCGAGGTGCTCGCCGCGTTGCTGGCCAAGGTGGCGGCTCCATCGATGCGCAGCGCCGCCGCAGCCCGGTGGTGGAGCGACCGCCTCGTGGCCGACGCGAACGACATCGACGTGATCGAGCGGAGTGGCAAGAGCGTGCAGCGCGGGCTCGCCGGCGTGATCAAGGCGGTGAGTGTCGTGCACGTGGAGCAACCGCTCGATGCGCCGTGGCATTTCCCGTCGCTTGCTGCCGACCTCGCGACGCGAGTGCGCGCGCAGGCCGACGAGCTGCGTGAACGGCTCGGCGCGATCGACGCGAGCGAGGCTGTCGAAGCACAGCACAAGGCGCGCATCGCCGCGAAGAACCTGCGCTATCTGCTCGAGCCCGTCAGCAAGCAGCTCGCGGAGGCGAAGCCGGCCCGCAAGCACCTGAAGGCGCTGCAAGACTCGCTCGGCGATCTACGGGATCTTCGTGTGGCGCGGGCCGCACTCATCGATGCCGTCGAAGCGCGCGAGCGCTACGAGGCTCTGCACCGCAGCGATGAATCCGATTCGCTGCTCTCCGGGTTCACGACGCTCGACGCGATGCTGCACGAAGCCGGCGACGACGGCTACCGCGCCGTGCACGACCAATGGCTCGCCGACGGCGCGGCGGCGCTGTTCGAAGCCGTCGACGCAGCCATCGCAGCGCTCGCCGAGCGTGGTCGTGCGGGGGTCGAGATCGAGCGCAAGCTCCTCCTCGGCGCGGCGCCCGACGTGCCGGCCGCGGCGGTGACGAGCGTGGTCGAGATCGACCAGGGCTACTTGCCCGGAAGCCGCATCGGTGAGCGGGTGCGGCGCATCACCGACGGCGACGGCGTGCGCTATGTGCGGACCGTCAAGATGGGTCGCGGGATCGCGCGCATCGAGGTCGAAGAGGAGATCGACGTCGCGCTCTTCGCGCAGCTCTGGGCACTCACCGACGGCCGCCGACTCCGCAAGCAGCGCACGCGTGCCGTCGACGAGCAATCACGTACGTGGGAGATCGACGTGTTCCTCGATCGCGACCTCGTCGTTGTCGAGATCGAGCTCGACCGCGTCGACGACGACGCGACGCCGCCGCCGTGGATCGCCGCGCAGGTCGTGCGCGACGTGACCGACGAGCCTGCGTACAGCAACGCGCAGCTCGCCCGCTGACGGCGCGCCGCGATCAGTTGACCTGGCGGTCGGAGCCTCCCCAATAGAGCGCGCGCAATGCTTTCTTGTCGGGCTTACCGAGCGCACCTCCGCACCGGTCAGCACGCGCTCGCCGAGGTACACAGCCGGGCGGTCGGGGTGCCGGTCGAGGGCCGCGATCAGGAGATGCGGCAGGAACACGCCCTCGTGGAGATCGTCGGCAACGGTGGTCGTCGGGGCAGCCATGGCGATCGACGGTAGAGCGGCAGTCGTGCTGCAGTCCATGTCGCTACGGCCACGCGATTGGTCGCTTGTGCACACGTGCCCGGTACCATTTGACGGACCGTCAGATCTTGCGCTGCGCGCTGTTATGGAGGTTCGACCATGGTGATGGCGACCGACGACCACTACACGATCGTCTCGGCGGACTGCCACGCAGGCGCGAACCACGAGGCGTACCGCTCGTTCCTCGAAGCGAAGTACCTCGACGACTTCGACGCCTGGCGGAACAAGTACAAGAACCCGTTCCGCGACCTGCAAGACGGTGGTCGCATCCGCAACTGGGACGACGAGCGGCGCAACGGCGACTTGCAGACCGACGGCATCGTGGGCGAGGTCGTGTTCCCCAACACCGTGCCGCCGTTCTTCCCGAGCTTCATCCTCTTCGCGCGCCCGCCGAAGCCCGAGGAGTTCGAGCACCGCCTCGCCGGCATCCGCGCCCACAACCGGTGGATGGCCGACTGGTGCGCGCGCTTCCCGGAGCGGCGCGCCGGCATCGGCCAGATCTTCCTCAATGACATCGACGAGGCAATCAAGGACCTGCACTTCATCAAGGAGAACAACCTGCGCGGCGGTGTGCTGATCTCCGCGATCCCGGCCGACGTGAAGTACGTCGCACCGCTCTACGACCCCGTCTACGACCCGATCTGGCGCACGTGCGAAGACCTCGAGATCCCCGTCAACAGCCACGGCGGAACGGGCGGTCCCGACTACGGCAAGTACCCGGTGTCGAACCTCCTGTTCATCATGGAGGTGAGCTTCTACTCACAGCGACCGTTCGTGCAGCTGTTGCTCTCGGGTGTGTTCGAGCGCTTCCCGAACCTCAAGTTCGTGATGACCGAGCAGGGCTGCGCTTGGATCCCACCGATGCTCAAGCACATGGACAGCGTGCTCGAGCAGATCCGCAAGACCGGTCGCACGGGCGAGCTCGCGTACGGCGACGAGCACAAGCTGCCGCGCCTCGCCAGCGAGTACTTCGCGCAGAGCTGCTACGTCGGCGTGAGCCAACCCGGCCCCGCCGACGCGAAGGCGATGGAGCTGATCGGCTACGACCACGCGATGTGGGGCAGCGACTACCCGCACGAC
>JADGOO010000198.1 GCA_017882905.1 Acidimicrobiia bacterium
CACGTGGTGTTCGGCGAGCACCTCGAGGAGTACGGCCGCCCGGAGATCGGCGGCAGCGCGGGCGGCAAGCAACCGACGGGACCCGACGGCCACTGGCTCGAACCGCTCACCGTGTTGTCGGTGGTCGCCGGGCTCACCAGCCGGGTGCGTCTCGGTACGAGCATCCTCATCGCCGCGCTGCGCCGCCCCGTCGTGCTCGCCAAGACGCTCGCGACGCTCGACGTGCTGTCGGGCGGCCGCGTCGATCTCGGTGTGGGTGTGGGCTGGCAGAGAGAGGAGTACGAAGCCGCGGGTCTCGCGTTCGACGGGCGCGGCAAGCTCCTCGACCACACGCTCGCCGTCTTGCAGACGCTCTGGCGCGAGCAACGCGCGAGCTTCTCCGACGACCTGCTGACCTTCGACGCCATCCACGCAATGCCCAAGCCATTGCAGGCCGGCGGCGTTCCGATCTGGGTGTCGGGCACCACCAACCGGCTCGTGGCGCGTCGCATCGCGCGCCATGGAAGCGGCTGGATTCCCTGGGGCGATGCGGTCACCGACATCACGAGTGGCATCGCGACGATGCGCACGCTCGTCGAAGAAGCAGGGGGATCATTCGACGGCATCCAGGTTGCCGGCAACCTCGTGCCGGTGCGCGGCACCGACAAGAAGATCGACCTCGACGCCACGATGGCAAGGGTGCCCGAGCTGGCCGCCGCGGGCGTCACCGACTTTCGCATCTACCTCCCCGCTCCGGTCGATGCGTCGGCCGCCTTCGACCTCTACGCCGCAACGGCTACGGCATTTCGCGCCGCGGCGAGCATCGCCGAGACGAGCATCTGAGCGCCGCCGACTCTCTCGTCGGGCGGCGCGTTCAAGTTCACGGGCCCGGCCCAGTCGATCGCGCTGCCCGTGTCGTGGCCCTGAGAACCCGCGACGCGCACGCGACCCACGACGCGTACTACCTTTCCCGTCTGGTCGCTCGCTGTTTTCAGGGGTGGTGGGGACCACCGGATTCGGTACCGTCTGGACCCCGCGGGCCGTCTCCACTTGATCGAGCGCTCCGGGTGACATGTGCCCCGCTGCGGGCAGCACGGCCGGTCGAGTCGTGCGCGTGCCCGTTCGGTCCGTAGTGTTGTGGCATGGGCGCGATGAACTATCAGGACGGCTCGTACCTCTGTGCAGTGTGCGCGGCCAAGCTTCGCGTCCCAACTGGCTCCCAGGTTCGGCGTGGATTCACGACCGCCGGCGAAGGTGACCGACAGCGCGTGATCTACGCCGATGGCGTCGAGATCCACCGCTGCGACGCCGCGCCCGAGGACTGACCGGAGCGAGCCGTACCGACGGCCTCACCGAGCTCGGCTGATCCGGTCCGATCTCAGTCGGCCGCGCCGCTGCAGTCGCGGCAGACATCGACAAAGGGCTGTGCGCGCAAGTCCGAGTGGCGCAGCGTGAAGCACGAACGGCACAGGAACTCGTCGCCGTGGCGCGGTTGCGGCAGTCCGTCGTCGACCAGGGCATTGCGAGCGCGCGCGTCTTCCGCGTCGGCCCACTCGTGGATCCGCGCGGGATCTTCGCCCTCGGTGGTCACGGTCAGCACCTCGTCGACGGTCGCCTGGTGCTCCTCGGGAGCCGTCATCGTCGACTCGTCCACCAACTCCTCACCGAACTCGGTCAGCAGCCCGTGGGTCCGATCCGTCTCGGTCGCGTGCGCCACGATGCGGCGCACCTCGAATGCCTCGGCATCGACGAACGGGTCGACCACGTGCAGGGCTTCCTCCGCGGCGGGCTCATCGGTGACGCCGGAATCGTCGAGCGCATCGAGCGAGCGGAACTCGTCGAGCGACAGATCGCTCGTGATGGTGTCGTACACATCTTCGGTCATGCTGCGCTCCTTCCTCCTTGCATTGTGGTCGTCGGACACCGAGACGAGGAGTGCCGGAAGTCCCAGTCGACGCAGGCGTACGCGCGGTTCGCTCGTCAGTGCGCGGTGTGCTGCCCGTGTGATCGCCGGCCGCGCGCACGGCGGGCCGTCGCGTCGTTGGTCGCCGCCGCCACATCGCTCGGCGTCACGATGCCGACGAGCTCGTCGCCGCTGTACACGAGGGCATAGCCACTCGGTGTACCGGCCATCCGTTCGATGAGGTCGGCCAAGGATTCTTCGGGCTCGGCGCGGGCGACTCGCTCGGTCGTCCACATCACGTCACACGCTCTCCAACCGAGGTGCGGGCCACCGAGTGCCTCGAGTCGCGGCCGCGTCACGACGCCCACGACCTTGCCATCGGGCGCGGTCACGGGCACCACAGCGTCGTGGTCGGCCGGCAACTGGTCCCGCACCAGCACGTCGAGCGGCATCGTCGCGGGAACCCTCACGGGCACGAACCGCATCACGCGACCAACGGGCAGCGCGGCGAGGTCGTAGCGCACGACCGTTGCCGCGGCCTCGGCGCGCGCCGAGCCCAAGATGAACCAGCCGAGAAAGACGAACCAGACACCGCCGACGGTGCCGCCCGCCAACAGCTCGAGGGTGCCCAACGCGATCAGCACATACCCGAACACACGCCCCGCACGCGTGGCGCTCACCGCGGCGCTGACGCGATCTCCGCGATGCCGCCACAACAACGCGGCGAGCACGCGGCCACCATCGAGCGGTGCAGCGGGAACAAGGTTGAACACCGCGAGCACGGCGCTGATCGAGGCCAGCCACACGAGAGCCGCGACGATCACGGCTGGTCCGCCGAGCGCGGCAACGGCCACCGCACCGAGCGCAAAGCCGACACCCAGCGCGAAGCTCATCGCCGGACCCGCAAGCGCGATGCGCAACGCGGCCGTGGCGTCACCGGGATCAGACTCCAGCGCGGCGAGTCCACCGAGCATCCACAGCGTGATGCTCTCGACCTTGACACCGTGACGACGAGCGACGATCGAATGCGACAGCTCGTGCGCGAGGAGCGCGACCAGGAACGCAACTGCCACCACGGCGGCCAGCGTCCAGTAGACGGCGGTCGGATAGCCCGACGCCGCGTTGGGCAACGCGTCGGTGGCGAGCGACCAAGTGAGGAGCGCGGCGATGACGACCACACTCGAGTGGACACGAATCGCGATCCCGGCGACGTGACCAATCTGCAGGCCACGACGAGTTTCGTTCCGGTGGGGCGCGCGTCGAGGCCGACCCAGCTTCCGGTCGGGGCGCTGCGCCTGCGCAGTCAGGAGCCGCTCGGCCGGTGTCATCGCCGGCATGTGATTGCTCCACTCATGCATCGAGCATGCCGCCGTGCCGCCGACGGACGATAGGGACACCCGGTCGTCAGGCCGAGGACCTTCGACCCTGCGTGCCGCGCGCCGCCGCCCACCCCGGCACGAACATGGGCGACTACTCGGAAGTCGGCACCGCCCGCTTCAACACCACCGCGATCTCCGTCGTGCCGGCCGACGCCGAGGTGGCGATGAGCGACCGCACCGAGGCACCCGCCACGGTGGGCAGCACGGACACGACCTCCCAACCGTCGGCGGCGAACTCGTTCAGTGTCCGCTCGAGGTGATCCGCACCCTTGTCGTGACCGTCCCAGTGCATCGTGACCACGCGATACTCCACCTGAGCACGCTCGCGGCCGGCGAGTGGCACGCGTAAACGGTCACGCGAGCTCACGACCGCGCCGTCCCGCCCATCGCCCCGAGCACCACGCGCTCGCCCGCCGGCTCGGCCGCCGCGGCCTCACCGAACGCGTCGTGGATGACGGTCGGTGCACCCATGCCCGCGGCGGCCATCAGCTCGCCCAGCGCGGCCGGGATGGCGGCCGCGATCGCCCACGGGTCCTCGATCAGGTCGGGATCCACATGCAAGCCGAAGTCGACCCGCTCGCCGAACGTGTAGAGCGTGATGTTGAGGCCCATCTGATCGAGCAGGACGCTCGCCGAGAAGATGCCGGTGACCGGTGCGCCCGCCATGTACATCGTCATCGGCGGCCCGGGAACGTTCGACACGATCGTGTTCATCATGCCCGGGACGTGGCCGAGCACGTGCGCCTCGTACGCCGCGCGCAGGAGCGCCGAGACCACGAACGGCGGCGCCGTGTCGGCGAGCGAGCCGACCGGGTTCGAGCGCAGCACCTCGTGCACCCCTTTCGCGGTTCTCGTGTGGCCTGCGATCGCCAACAGCCGCTCCTCGGGGTCGGCGATGTTGGTCGCGAGCGGCACCGCGAGGTACGAGAGCTGGTTGTCGAGTGACGTATCGCCTGAGGCGCGCACCGACACCGGTATCCCGACGGTGAGCGATCGTGCGGGAAGCTCGTCGCGGTCGACCAGGTAGCGGCGGATCGCGCCGGCGCACAGCGCGACGGCCACGTCGTTGAGCTTCACGTCGTAGTGGCGGCGGAGCGCCTTCACGTCGGCGATCGCAACGCTGCTGAACGCCATCGTGCGCCTCGGTCCGATCGGCGCGTTGAACGACGTCTTCGGAGCCCGCAACATCGCTCCCATGTCGGGAGCCTGGAGCCCCGACGTCAGCTTGCGAGCAAGACCGACTCCTCGCTTGGCCCATCGCATCCCGTACCGGACCGCCCGCAGCGGGGCAGTCGCGCTCGGAAGCAACGCATCGACGAGGAGACGCACATCACTCGGTGCCGCTTCCGGTGGCGGCATCGCCGGGATCTCGATCGCGTCGGGCGCCGCAGTGAAGTCGAGCAGCAGCGACGCCAACACTCCCCCGGCGCTGCCGTCGAGGAGGCAATGGTGGAACTTCATCAGCAGACCGACGCGGCCGTTGCCGACACCATCGAGGTACCACAGCTCCCACAGGGGCAGGCGGCGATCGAGCTGCTTGCCCATGATCGGCGCGATGGCCTCGGCGATCTCGCGCGGCCCACCGGGCGAGGCGACCTGGAGACGGTGGATGTGGCGGCGCAGATCGAAGGTGGGGTCGTCAACCCACACCGCGCGATCGAGGCCGAGGGGAACTTCTTTCAGCTTCCACGTGAGCTTCGGTACCAGGGGCAAACGCGTGGCGACGGTGCGGCACACCGTCTCGAAGCCGAAGTCAGCCACGCCCGTCGGATCGATGATCGTCAACCCACCGATGTGTTGATGCCACGCGGGAGTCTCGCCGGCGAGGAACAAGGAGTCGGTACCCGACAAGCGCCGCATCTCGATCTCCTCTCGCCGCGAACCGTTGGTGCGATCATGCGGCGCGGCGCCACCGGTACGCGAGGGCCCAAGGTCACAATCGCAGCCTGATCGCCGGCCACCGGAGACACGCGCCGCAACGCGCCGTTACGGTGGCCGCTAGATGTCGATGCCACTTCCCGCTCCGGCGCCGCGCCCTGGTTCGCGGCGTGAGCAAGCCGGGGTGCCGCGCGTCGCGGTCACCTTGGGTGTGCGCGCGCACGTCGCAGCCGATGAGGCAACGCTCGCGACCTTCCGCCGCTTGCGCAAACCGCCGAACGACACGGCCTGGCTGCAGATCGCGGAGGAGTCGGCCCTCGCCCGCGATCACTTCGCCGCAGCCGGCTGGCTCGACGACCCGCGCTCGTACCACCCCGCTCCCCCGGCACTCCCGCAACCACAGATGCGTCGCTCGCGCGTTGCTCAGCTGCGCGTCGAACGAATGAAGTTCCCGAGCGAGTGGGCACCTCCCGACGGCGTGCCCGGACGAGACCGTTGGCTGTCGTACGAGGCGAACCAGGTGGGGCGGGCCACGGTGCTGCGACACCGCGATCCGGGGCGCCCCTGGGTCGTGTGCATCCACGGCACGGAGATGGGGCGCGACGCCGACCTGCGGTCGTTCCACGTTCGGCATCTCTTCGCCGAGCTCGGATGCAACGTGGTGTTGCCGATCCTGCCGTTGCACGGTCCTCGTCGGGAACCGAAGGGTTCGACCGGCCAGCTCCCCTCGATCGATCCGCTCGACAACGTGCACGGCCTCGCGCAATCGGCGCACGACGTGCGCCGCATCATCAGCTGGATCCGCACCCAGTCACCCAGCGCGATCGGCATACAGGGCGTCTCCCTCGGCGGCTACGTAGCCGCACTCGTCGCCGCGCTCGACGAACCCCTCGACTGCGTGATCGCGATCATCCCCGTCACCGACTTCCCGACGCTGTTCCGCAGCCAGTCTCCGCCGGCGTTGAACGACCGGCTTGCCGCGATCCTCGAGCCCGCGACCGCGCTGCACTCTGTCGTGTCACCGCTCGCGCTCGAATCACGCACTCCAGTCGAGCGGCGCTTCATCGCCGCCGGACTCGTCGACAAGCTGATCGACCCCGTCGACCAGGTTGCCCGCCTCTGGCGTCACTGGGGGCAGCCGTCGATCCATTGGTACCCCGGTGGTCACATCGGCTACGTGGTGCGCCGCGACGTGCGGCACTTTGTTGATGCCGCGCTCGTGCAGAGCGGCGTCGCACGCCCCCGCAACGACGACTGACATCGGGCAACTCGAGCCACATCGCCAACAACGCGTTCGAATACGGCCGTTCGCGGGCCGTTTGTTCGAGAAGTTGAGCCTGTTCCTTGGCCGTTCCCTAACTCGATCGCAGCAAGGCTCTCCGGCAACACCTGCTGCCGCGAACTGGGCCGGCGGTGACGACCGTCTGAGGGCTGAAGACCGTGATTCTCGAAACTCGTGCCAGGCGATCCACTTCGCCGTCGCGCTCGGTCCGTGCGTGGCGACGGCGCCGGGCCATCGCCGGCCTCGCGGTCATGGGCCTCGGCGCCGCGGGCGGCATCGTCACGTTCACCCACCGCTCCGACGCCAACGGTCCGGTCGTCAACGGCTACGAGCAGGCGACGCTCGCCGACACCGCATACACGATCCCCCCACAGGCGTTGTTCGTGAGCCCGGCGGGGAGCGATTCGAACCCGGGTTCGCTCTCGGCGCCGTTCGCCACCGTTGCCAAGGCGCTCAGCGCCGCGCCGAGCCGCGCCACGATCGTGCTGCGCGGGGGCACCTATCGCGAATCGCTCACGCTCACGCGCACCGTCACCCTGCAGGCCTACCCGCACGAGCAACCGTGGATCGTGGGCAGCGATGCCGTCAGCGGCTTCGCCGCGAGCGGCAACGCCTGGGTCCGGTCGTGGACGAGCACGTTGTGCCACACCTGCTACCCGCAACAGGTGATCGACCCGGCCTACCCCGCGGCCGGACTCCCCGACCAGGTGTTCATCGACGGCACACCGCTCACCCAGGTGACAGCGCTCGCCTCGCTCGGGAGCGGACGCTTCTACGTCGACCTCACGAAGCAGATCCTGTACCTCGGCAGCAACCCGATCGGTCACGCCGTGGAGGTCACGTCACGCGCCACGGCCCTCACCCTCACCGCTGCCGCGGCCGGCGCAGCGGTCAAGGGCATCGGCTTCGCGCGCACGGGCTCCACGTACAACTCGGGTGCAGGTGCCATGGTGCAGAGCAGCGCGCCAGGGGCGACCTTCGACCACGACACCTTCGCATGGAGCGCGACGCGCGGCGTGTCGATCTACGCGGTCAACACCGTGGTCACCAACAACCTGTTCCTCTACAACGGCAGCAACGGCTTCCACGCTCACATGTCCGATGGGCTCGTGTTCCAGAACAACCGCATCGCGTACTCGAACGAGGAGCACTTCAGTATCACACCGTCGGCGTTCGCCTCGGAAGGCGCCGCGAAGATCACCCACACCTGGAACAGCGTCTTCACCGGCAACCTGTTCGACGACAACGGCGCCAATGCCTTGTGGTTCGACGTGACCTGCACGAACGCGGTGATCGCGAACAACACGATGGTGCGCAACGCGGGCCACGGCATCGCCTACGAGGTGTCGGGCAACGCGACCATCGCCGGCAACCTCGTCGTCGACAACGCGCGCATCGGTATCAAGCTCTCGGGCGTGTCGCACGCCGAAGTGTGGAACAACACAGCGGTCGGCAACGGATGGTCGCAGTTCGCGGTCTACGAAGACCCGCGACACGACAGCAATCCGATCGACAACGCGGCGGGGATCACCTACGACACCGCCAACGTGCATGCGGTCAACAACGTGTTCGTCGCGACACCCGCGGCCACGAAAGCCGCGTTCGAGAGCTTCGACATCAGCTCACCGAAGCACCTCACCACTGCGCAGATGATCACCGCCGACGACCACAACGTGTGGTCCCGGCAGACGGTCGCCGCACCGTCGGTGTTGCTCAATTGGCAAGCGTCGCTCAGCTCGATGTCACGATTCTCGACGTTGGCGCAGGCGCAGAGCGGCACCGGTCGAGAGTGGGCCAGCATCTCGGCCGACAACACGGCGCTGACGACACTCTTCCGCGATCCCGCCAACAACGACTACTCGCCCGCGGCGGCGAGCCCGCTGCTGCAACCGGGCGCCACGCTGCCGCCGGCCATCGCCGCCGCAATGGGCGTGAGCGCCGGCAACGCAGCGCGCGGCGCGCCGCATCCGCCGGCCATCGGTGGCGGCGGCGGTGCCGGGCCGGGCGTCACGAGCACCACCACGGCGCCCGCAACCACCACGAGCACGTTGCCCACGGCCACGACGACCACTCCAGCTTCCCGGCCCACCCTTTCGATCAACGACGTGTCGGTCACGGCCGTCGGCACCGGAACCTCCACCACCCTCACGTTCACGATCAGCTTGTCGCAGCCCGCGACCACCAGCGTCACCGTGCACTATGCGACCACCGACGGGAGCGCGATCGCGGGGCGCGACTACGACGCGCGCGCCGGGTCGGCGACGTTCCCGGTGGGGTTGCTCACGCGCCACATCGTGGTCACGGTCCACGGCAGCTCGTCGGCCACGGCCAAGACCTTCTTCGCGAACCTCACGCAGCCGATCGGTGCCACGATCGCGCGCAGCCGCGGCAGCGCCACGATCAGCTGATCTCGACAGACCACGCGAGGCGCGCCGCGCGTGCGCCGACTACCGAGCGTGCATGCGCAACCAAGGCCTCGAGCTTCCTCGTTCACGCGTTGACGCATCGTCGTGCCATAAAGTGGGAGCACCGGTTGAGGACACAGCCGCCGGGGAGCCGACGCTGAGCGTCACGCGCTCCCGACGAAGCTCTTGCTCCGGGAAGTTGGCGGCTGGTGGCAATCGGTTCCGACGAAGATGGCCTGGCGCTCCTGCGCGATTCGTTGCAGCAGCTCACTGAGCTGCTCGTCGCCGAGGAACACCTGGAGACCGTCCTGCAGCGCGTGGTCGACCTGGCCCAGACCACGATCGGCGCATGCGATCTCGCGAGCATCACCTACCTGACCGACGCCGGCCCCACCACGATGGTGTGCACCGATCCCGCGGCCGAGAGCATCGACGAAGTGCAGTACACGACCGATTCCGGGCCGTGCTTGGATGCTTCTCGAGCTCGTGCGCTCGTCTCGGTCGCTTCGATGTCGACCGACGGCGCGTATCCCGAGTTCCGACGGGCGGCCGCCCGCTTCGGTGTGCACTCGAGCCTGTCGTTGCCACTCGCTGTCGGAGCCGTGCAGATCGGGGCCCTCAACCTCTACGGTCGCACTGACGGCGCCTTCGCGTCGGTTCCCGCCGACACGGCCCTGCTCTTCGCAGCCCAAGCCACGGCTGCGGTCTGGAACGCACGCTTGCACGATCAGGCGCGCGCGGTCATGCGCCAGCTCGAGACGGCGCTCGAGACACGCGACGTCATCGGCGTTGCCAAGGGCATCATCATGGCGAACGAGAAGCTCACCGTCGACCAGGCATTCGAACGTTTGCGCACTGCCTCGCAGCGCCGCAACGTGAAGCTCCGGGAGGTCGCCGTCGAGGTCGCGACCACGGGAGCGACGCCGGCGCTCTGACGGCGGATCGGTCACGCACGCGACGCGGGTCTCGAGCGCCGGCGCCCGGGGTAGTCGGAGGGCGCCCACAATGCGTCCCGGCACAACCCCCCGGCGCAGGCGCGTTCATCCATTCGTCAGGTCGCGGCGCCGGCGCGCACATGGACCAGCTGGCCGCAACGGTGACTGGTTCGGGACACTCGGCCCAGTCAGACCTGCCGGGCGGCACCATGCCAGCAGCTGCTCGCGAGCCGAAGCAGTTGCATGGAACCGAACGAGGTGCGCGCCAAGGAGATGGCGGGGGCGCTCCTCGGCGCGGGCGCCTGCCCAGAAGACGTCGTCACGACGCTCGAGACCGAATGTGCACTCGATCTCCTGATGTCGACCGCGTACGTGCTCGACATCTGCTGGATGCGGAAGCGAGCGAGCGCAGCGGCCTGACGGGCGCGGTCATGGCTCGGCGATACCCATTGGGTGTGAGAGCACATGTCGAGGTCCGCAGTGTGGCGACTCAGCAGTCGATGTCGTCGACCTTCGAGAACGTCGGTATCAGCTGATCGAGTCCGGTCACACCGAACGCGCGGGAGATGATCGAACCGGGCGCCACGACAAGACGGAGATCGGTGACGTGCCGCAGCGTGTCGAGCATGGCGATCCCGGCGCTGTCGAGGTACTCCGCGCTGCTCAGGTCGAACACGATCGGCCCCGTCTTGGCGTGCTCGCGCAAGGCCTTCTCGACGGTCGTCGCGTTCGATTGATCCACCTCGCCGACCACCCGCACGACGACCATGCCGCGGTGGTCGTCGACGCGAAGCTCATGCGGCGAGTCGCTCATGCGGGCTCCCGCTCGCGCAACGCCATTCGCAGCGTCACGATCGTCCCGTGCTGGTCCGTGTCGACATCGACATCATCGCAGAGCGCTTCCATGAGGAGGTGCCCGCGACCGCGGCCGCTGAAGTAGCCACCGACGCCCGGTAGCCACTGCCCCGAGTCGCCGACGCTGGCAATGATCTCGTTGCCGCGCCGGGCGATCTCCACCCTCACGATCTGTGTGTCGTCGCGCCGGCTGCCGTGATCGATGGCATTGGCCACGGCTTCCCCGATGGCGAGCAGCAGCGCATCGCGCTGGTCGGATTCGACGTCCCGATCCTCGAGCCACGCGCGCTGACGGTGCCGCGCGGCCGTCGCCTCTTCGGGACGAGCGTGAAACACGTCGACGAACAGCGCATCGCCGGCCCCGGTGGTGCGCACCGCCACGAGCGCGATGTCGTCGCCGGCTGCTTCGTCTGCGTCGTCGACGAGCGCGCTGAAGATGGCCTGCTTGAGCCGGCGGAGCGGCAGGTTCCAGTTCTCGGCAACGAGCGCCCTCAGACGTTCGAGCCCGACGTCCATCGCTTCGCGCCGGCGTTCGACGAGCCCATCGGTGAACAGCAACAGCAATGAACCGGGCGGGAGCAGCGCGCTGGCCGCGGGTGCGCGGCGAACGGCGGCGTCGACGCTGAGCGGCCACGAACGACCCCCGGAGAGGTAGGTGGCCGTTCCATCGGGCGTCACGAGCAACGGCGGCACATGCCCGGCGCTGGCGTAGGTGACCAGGTGGTCGATCGGGTCGACGATGGCGAACGCCACGGTCGCGCAGTACGCGCCCGGCACGTGCTTCGCGTAGCTGTCGAGGATCCCGATCGCATCGGCCGCGTCGGCCGCCTGCAGCGCGGTCACGCCGAGGGCGGCGCGCAGCTGCCCCATGGTCGTGGCGGCGGCCAGCCCACGACCGACGACGTCGCCCACGGCGACGGCGATGCGACCATCACCGAGCTCGACCGCGTCGTACCAGTCGCCGCCGATCTCGAGTGTGGCGTCGGCCGCCCGATAACGAGCGCGCACGATCGCGTGCGTGCTGCGTACATCGAGGGCGAGCAGACCGAGCTGCAGTGTGCGCGCGACCGAGCGCTCGAGATCGAGGAGCTCGAGCCGCTCCGCCGTTCGGCCGACCACGGTCGCCATCTCCGCGAGCAGGACTCTGGTCTCTGCGTCGTAGTCGTGGGCATCGGACCACGCGAATGCGACGGCGCCGAACACGGTTCCCGATGCGCGCCGGAGCGGCAACACCGCCACACTGTCGAGACTCATCGCCGCGAGCTCCCGTGCGAGCGCAGGGAACTCGCCCGACTGGGCCTGATGGCTGTCGAGGAAGAGCGGCCGCCCATCGTTGACGACGCGCGTCATGTGCGTGTCGACGGCGAGCGGCGTGCGGCGATAGCGCGCCTGGATGTCGCCCGGAACGGCACCGCCGCCGAAGTGGTGACGCAGCGTCGGCTCCTCGGCCTCCGTAACGGCCAGTACGACCGCGGCGGGCGGTCCGAAGCGCGTCGTGGCGTGGAGCACTGCGTCGGCGACGTCCTGGAGCGTGCGAGCACCGTTCAACGTGGAGCCGAGCTCGGCGAGCGCTTCGGCCGAAACGCGGCGCGAGTGCTCGGCATCGAGCGCGTCGCGACTGGCAATGGCGTCGCTGATGTCTTGCATCGTTCCCCACAGCGCCGCAACTTCGTCGTCGACGATCAGTGGCTCGGCGTAGGTGCGCATGTGCGCGATCGCGCCGTCACCTCGGATCACCCGATGGTCGATCACGATGCCGGTTCTCGTAGCAATGGCGCGGCGGTGCGCGCCGTTCGCAGCGGCCAGATCTGCGGGGTGGATGAGCGCGGCGAGCTCGACCAGCGTGATCACCGGCGACGCGTCGGGCGCGAGACCGAGAATGCGCTGCAGCTCGCGCGAGAGCTCTGCCTGCCCGGCGACGAGGTCGATCCTCCACGTGCCCAGGCGAGCCAGGCGCTGTGCACCTTCGAGCTCGCGCAACGCCACCTCCAGCTCTCGGCGCGACGACTCGAGTGGCGTGATGTCGCGCGACGCGACCAGCACTCCATCTTCGAACTTCGTCGCTTGCACGGTGTAGAAGCCCGAGACCTGCCGCCCATCGATGACGTCTTCGTAGGCCATGACGGGAATCACGAGCGGCTCGCCGGTCTCCACGACTCGTCGGTAGTCGGCGATGAGCTGCCCGCCGGCGAGCGCCGGGTAGAGCTCCGAGATCCGGCGGCCGATCAACACCTCGCGCGGCCGATCGGCAACGTCGACGGGCGCGTTGTTCATCCAGACGATCTCGAAGTCGACGATCTCGCCGTGCGCGTCACGTACGACACGCTCCACGACCACGAGGTCGAGGATGCTCTCGAGCGCGCGACGAAACCGAGCGTCAAGGCCGTTCGGCTGCCTCGCAACGCCGTGGTCCAACCTCATCCCTTGCCGTGAAGCGGGCCGGGCCGACGGTCCGGCGCCCTCGATCGATCGCCACAGGTCAGGAGTGCACAGTAGAGACTAGTGGCGTCGTGAATTGAACGAGTCCCGCGCGTTGCGCCAGGACGATGGGCCCAAGGAGGTGCGATCGTCGAGCTCGATCTCGATCTCGAAGCAGTGACGTACCTCGACTCGATCGCCATTTGCAACTTGGTCGCCGCGCTCGCGATCGCCAATGACCACGGTGGCACCGTGGTCATGTCGAAGATGCATCCCAACGTTCGACGCGTGCTCGACGTGATGGGATTGACGCAGCACTTCTCCGAGCAACCGATGACAACGCCCTTCTGAGATCCGCCGGTGACCGTGTCCGGCCGGGACGCCTCGCGGTGGGGTCGCGGGCCGCCCGACCGGACTGGCAAGACGTACCACCCGGCGCGAGCCGCCAATCGCTCCGGCCGCCCGCGCGAGCCGAGCGCCGCCGGTGCCCCGACGGCGCTCCGATCCTCATGTTCGTTCGGCTCAGCACGCCCCCGGGGCGTACGACTGCGAGGCGTTCTCGACCCAGCCCGAACCGACACCTGAGATCGTGTAGTCGACCTCCGTCACCCACTGCGTGTATCCCCCACCGCACACCGGTCCGCTGTCGAGCTCCCGGTTGCCGAAGCCGTACGAGTTGGTGAACGTCGTGCTGCGGACGGTGCTGGGGAAGTAGGTCCACTGCACGCCGTTCCAACGCCACAGCCGCACCGTGAGCGTGGTGGAAGCGTGCCGGTATGCACACGTCACGGTGCCGGCGCCGATCGCCCACCCGCGAGTGCCGTCGTAGTGCGCTCCGGCAGTCACCACGCAATCCCCCGGCCGGACGCTGGCCGTCTGCACATATGGGCTCATCGCCGACGCCGCGGTGGCGCCGCCGACGAGTGAAGCGACGCACACCGCAGCCCCCGCCATGGTGAGCAGAGTTCGACGGCTCGCGAACCGCGTGCGACGGGCCGGTGAGGCAGTGGGTTGAAGACAAAGGGTCTGGCGAGTGCTGGTGGCGAACATCGTGATCTCCTCGTTGCGGGTTGGTTCGAACGGCTTTCGAGCGGGCGCGGCGGGTCGGTTACGGGATCCGGCCGCCGGCCATGAGGCGGACGTGCTGCGTGGTCTCGGCGAGCTCGACGAACACGGGGATCGCCAAGGCGCTCAGGCTGGCGATGAGGGCGGTGAGCTTGGTCATGGTGGGCTCCTCGGAGCTCTGCGCCGGTCGGTGATCGGCGTCGAGGTGATGATGCGAGGAGGCCTTGAAGCCGCACTGAAGCGCCGCTGAATCGGGCGGATGCGGCCTGGCGACTCGGCGAAGAGGCCCCATAGCCAGCCCGGGCGCGGGCACAACGACCCGTGGTTAGAGTGCGGGCATCGCCGAGCTGTTCGTAGACGTCCTCGGGCCGGTGCGTCTCCGGTGCGGCGAGCAACCGGTCGACCTCGCCGCCGGCAAGCCGCGAGCGCTCGTCGCGCTGCTTGCGTTGCAGGGCAGTCGCGCGGTGAGTGTCGACACGATCATCGACGCGCTGTGGGGCGACGATCCGCCTTCCACGGCTGCCAACGCGGTGCAGGTCTACGTGTCAGCGATCCGGCGCGCGCTCCGTGCCGCCGGCAGCAGCGACGCTCGTCGCGCGTTGGCTACGACCGGCGGTGGGTACGCGCTCGACGTCGATGGCGAATCGGTCGACGCGCTGCAATTCGAAGCGCTCGTGCACAGCGTGGCAACGGGGGATGCCGGCGCCGGAGCACGCGACATCGCTCTGGCCGCGCTTGCACTGTGGCAAGGCGATCGAGCACTTTCCGACGTGAACGAGCCGTTCGCCGATGCTCTTCGCATCCGCTTCGACGAGCTGCGCGCCGCAACGATCGAACGCCGCATCGATGCGGATCTCGCGCTGGGCGCCGCGGCCGAGCTGGTCGGCGAGATCGAGCAGCTGTTGGCCGCGCACCCGTACCGCGAGTCGCTTTGGCAGCGGCTGATGATCGCGTTGTACCGCTGCGGACGACAGGCCGACGCCCTCGCCGCCTTCGGTCGCGCGCGTGGCGTGCTGCTGGAAGAGCTCGGCATCGATCCGAGTCCGGCGCTGGTCGCGCTGGAAGCCGCGATCCTGCGCCAGGACGAGCAGCTGAACGCGCCCCCGGCTCCCGCGAGGGTCGAGCTCGCGTCGCCGAGCGTCGCGGCGGTTGCACCGGCCGCCGTGCTCGGTCTGCGCTCGTTGCCCGGCCCATTCATCGGCCGGCAGTCCGACTTCGACGCCGTCGCCGGCCTCGTGCGAGATGCGGCGACGCGCATCGTCACGGTGACCGGACCTGGTGGAGCCGGAAAGACGCGCCTCGCCATCGCTGTGGCCGAGAGCGCGCTCGCCGGCTTCGGGTTCGTTGCCTTCGTCGACCTCGCGGCAACAACGAGCCCGGCAGAGATCGTGACCGCCGTGGCGACGGCGTGCGGGCTCGAACCGAACGACGACCCGGCCCGCGCGATTACCGAGTGGGCAGGGAGCATGTCGATGCTGATCGTGCTCGACAACGTTGAGCAGATCGTCGGCGCGGCCGACCCGATCGCAGACCTCGCGGCTCGGATCCCGCCGCTCACCGTGCTCGTGACGAGCCGAGTTCCCTTGCGCCTCGCTGCCGAGGTCGAGCATCGCCTGGGTCCGCTCGAACCCGACGACGCGCGCCGCATCTTCACGGGGAGAGCTCGCGCGCTCGGCGTCGATCTGGAGATCGATCCTGCAGCTCGCGACGCGATCCACCGGATCTGCGACCGCCTCGACCGCTTGCCGCTCGCACTCGAGCTCGCCGCGGCTCGAGTCCGGGTCCTGGCCCTCGATGCGCTCGACGCGCACCTCGAACACGACGGCTTCACCGTGCTCGGTCGGGGACGAGCCGACACACCGGCGCGTCACCAGACCCTCGACGCGACGATCGCATGGAGTGTCGACCTCCTGTCCGATCGTGCGCGCCGGCTCTACGAAGTGCTCGGTTGCTTCGTGGGCGGCGCGACCGTCGACGCAATCCAGTACGTGAGCGCGCTCGATCTCGTGGATCTCCTCGACACCCTCGACGTGCTCGTCGACGCCAGCCTCATTCCGGTGCCGGACCTGAGCGGCACGACGCCACGCGTCCAGATGCTGGAGACGATCCGTACCGACGCGGCCGCCCGGGTCGCGCGACGCGCTGATGCCGACGAGCTCGCCCTCCGTCACGCGCGTTGCTTCGCCGAGGCTCTCCATGCTGCAAACCATGTGCGCATCGACGATCTCCCGAACGTGCGACTCGCCCTGCGGCGGCTGATCGACCAGCGGCTGCACGACGCCGCCGCTGACCTCGCCGTCGACGCACGCAATCTCTTCTTCGACGTCGGGGCTCTGCGTGAGGCGATCGATTGGTACCGCGGGCTCCTCGCCCTGGATCTCGCGCCCTTGGCCCGTGCGCGCGTCGCGATCCTCGCGGGCACGTTCTCGTTCATGGTCGATGAGCTCGACGGGACCGAGGAGCTCCTCATCGAGGGCGTCACCTTGTTGCGACGCACCGGCGAGCGCGACCCGGTTGCCATCAACGCGTTCTGCTATCTCGGTATGTTCGCACTCAGCCGAGACGACGCACCCGGCGCCGACGCGCGTGCAGTAGAAGCAGTGGAATGGGCGCGCGACCACGACGCTTCCGGACACTCGATGGCGCTCGACTTTCGCGCCTATGTAGCGCGCCAGGCCGGTGAGCACGAGCGCTCGGCGGAGCTCCAGGCCGAGGCCGTGGCGCTCGCGCGACAGTCGGAGCCCGCGGAGCGGCTGAGCCAGCGCCTGGCGAATCTCGCTCGCGCGTACTCGGCCATCGGCGCCGAAGACGAAGCTCGCGTCCACGCCCGCGAAGCGCTTGACCTGGCAATCGCGTGTGGCAGCCAGCCGTCGCAGCGCGACGCCTACGTGGCGTTCGGTGACGCAGTGCGACTCACCGACGGTGCGACGGCGATCGGCCATTTGGCGCAAGGAGCGCTCATCGCGCTCGAGCTCGGACAGCGCGCAACCGAGGAGATCGCCCTGTTGGCTCGTGCATTGGTCGACACCGATGCCGCGACGGCGGCCTTGCTGGCCGGGGCCGCCAAGCAGCGCAACGAGGTCGGCGGTCGCGACGACGCCGGCATCGTGTCGATCCTCGAGTCGTTCATCGACAGCGTCGACCCTGCGGAGGTGCAACGGGGCATCGTCTCGGCCTCGTCCGAAGTCAAAGCGACGGTCGTCGCTCTCGCTCGACCGAAGGAGCAATCGTGAGTCAGTTCTTCAAGTACGCCATCGATGCCAAGCTCGCGCCGTTCTGGGCACCGTTTGCCGTGCGACCGTCGAAGGATGGTGTGACGCTCACCGACGACGGGCGCTTCATCGCGACGTTCGGGCTGGTGAAGCTGGCGACGCCCGTCGACAACATCGACGGCGCGCACATCACGACGGGCTACCGCTGGTGGACTTCGGTCGGTGCCCGCAGGTCGTTCGTGGACGACGGACTCACGTTCGGTACGAACGCATCCAAGGGCGTCTGCGTTCACTTCCAATCGAAGGTCCCCAGTGCGCTGCGCCGCGGCGGTCATTCGGCGCTGACGGTGACGGTGGCCGATGCCGAAGGGCTCGTCGCCGCGCTGGATGCCGCGCGCGACGCGCGCTCCTGAGCTGGGTCACATGTAGGCAAACAGTCGTTCGCTTCCCACCTCGCCGCGATCGTGTGCGTGCTCCGGCGTGCTGCTCATCCGGGATGCCGGAGCAGGGTGAGGTGGGGGCCTCCGCGCCGCGAGTCACACGCCATGCACTCACGGCGCTGTCGTGAGTGTCATGGAACGCACATAAGGGGGCACACCTTGCGACACCGTCGCAACACGCCGAGAGTGGACCGCGCGGCCCTGAGCCGTGGTCGAGATGATGGGGGATCTGAATGAGCAATCTTCGTGTGCGGCGCGCCGCGCGCTTGGCCACCTGGTCAGGCACGGTCGCGCTGCTGATCGGGTCGACGGCGATCATCGGCGCACCGGCCCCGGCCGGCGCGTCGTCGATCTTGGCGTCGAACGTGACCACCGGCTTCCAGCACAGCTGCGCGCTGACCACGACCGGCGGCGTCAAGTGCTGGGGCGACGACACCTACGGCGAGCTCGGTGACGGCAGCAACTCGAACCACTACGTACCGGTCGGTGTCGTCGGCCTCGGGAGCGGGGTCAAAGCATTGGCAGCCGGCGACGGCTTCACGTGCGCGTTGACATCGGCCGGTGGCGTCAGGTGCTGGGGTCAGAACGACTACGGCCAGCTCGGCGACGGCACGGCCACAGACCGGAACGTGCCGACTGCGGTGTCGGGGTTGAGCTCTGGGGTCAAGGCGCTCAGCGCGGGCGGCGACCACGTGTGTGCCTTGACCACCGCCGGCGGCATCAAGTGCTGGGGCAACAACGGCGAAGGCGAGCTCGGCGACGGCACGTCGAGCACGCGCTACGCGCCTGGCGACGTGTCGGGTCTCACGAGCGGAGTCGCGAGTGTGGAGGCCGGCGAATGGCACACCTGTGCGGTGACCA
>JADGOO010000199.1 GCA_017882905.1 Acidimicrobiia bacterium
GCCGACTCGGCGTCGGTGGCCGCCGGAACGTAGCTGCCCTCTGCGGGCTCATCGCTCCACGCAGTCGACTCCTGGGACTCCGGCGCTTCCCCATGCCCGTCGAGATCGACCGACGTGGGCGCGTCGACGTGGTCCGTCGCGGGGGCGCTGAGCTCGACGCCGGGGTCCGACTCGGGCGCCAGATCGATGCCCGGCCCGTACGGTGCCACCGGCATCACCCGGCCCGCGTAGGGATCGGCATCGTTCGTGGCGTCGGCGGCATCGCCGCCGGAGTGGCTCGAGCGCGGGATCGGCGGCGCGCCGTCGACGAGCGTGATGGCGCCCCGTTCGACGAGGTCGGCGACCGCGCGGCACACCTCGACGAGGGAGCGGCGGCGGGCGTCGACAAGATCGCGCACGCTCGTGTGGCCGTCGAAACGGGCGAGCAGGGCCCATTCGTTGGCTTGCAGCGTGATCGAGTCGCCGGCGATCTCGGCGACGAGCACCGGGCGAACGTCGAGCGAGGGGATGCGCGCGGTGAGCTCGCGCCACTCGGCGACGAGCAGCTCCACCTCGGCCAGCACGGGCTCGACGGCGACGGTCGCGTCGCACTCGAACGACGGCGGCTCGCCCGCGGCAAAACGAAACGCTCCAGTCGACTCACGCACGACCGCGAAGCACACGTCGACGAGGCGCGCATGCAGCTCGTCGCCGGCGACCGCGCCGCGCAGCTCGACGGTCTCGGCGGCGACGCACTCGCCGCCCCGCAGATCGACGCGACCGGCGACCCCGCCGGCCTCGACGATCAGTGCACCTGATTTCGACGACGCCGCGAGCATGCGGAGCAGCTCAGGCAGCGAGAAGACGTCGAAGGTTCCCTGGAGTGACACGGCACCCTCCCTGCTCTGCTCATCGGCGCGAGAGGGCCACAAGGTTGAGTCAACGGCGCTGAACTGGGTCGAATGCGGCGGCAAAGCTCACCTCCGACCTCCGACCTCCGACCTCCGACCGCTGCCCGCCCTGCCGACGCGCCACGCGGGCTCAGCGCGCCCGCACCGACCGCAGCATGGCCTCGACCGGGGCGTCGATGCCCGTGAAGTGGGTGAAGGCCACGGCTGCCTGGTGCACGAGCATCCCGAGTCCCTCGACGGGTTGGGCGCCGGCCTTCGCCGCGGCCGCGAGCAGCGGAGTGACGAGCGGATGCACGACGAGGTCGGCGACCACCTGGTCGGGGCGCAGCGCTGCGGCGCTGACCGGGATGCCGGTGTCGCCCCCCATACCGATCGGCGTGCCGTTGACCACGATGTCGGCGGCCGCAGCGGCGGCGTCGCGCGCCGCCCATTCCACGATGGTCGAGCCATCGGCGAGCGCGGCGACCCCGGTCG
Organism: Acidimicrobiia bacterium; assembly: GCA_017882905.1. Taxonomy (GTDB): domain Bacteria; phylum Actinomycetota; class Acidimicrobiia; order IMCC26256; family PALSA-610; genus Chersky-683. Next base: position 1,365 of record JADGOO010000199.1, read on the forward strand.
CCGCGTCGAGCCGCCGCGCCGAGATCCCGAGCCGGGCGCCGGCCCGCCCGAGGGCGAGCGCGACCGCGCGGGCGGCACCACCGGCACCGAGGAGGAGCACGGAGCGACCGGCGACGTCGACGCCAGCGTCGGCCAGCGAGCGCAGGAACCCCTCTCCGTCGGTCGACTCACCGTGCAGCACACCACCCGTGCGGGGCACGACGCAGTTGACGCTGCGCAGCCGTGCCGCGTCGTCGGACAGCGTGTCGCACGCGGCCGCGACGTCGGTCTTGTGCGGCATCGTCACCGAGTAGCCGCGGATCCCGAGCACGCGCATCGCGTCGAGCGCACCTGGCGCCGCTCCGGCGGGCACCTCGAACGCCATGAAGCGCCAATCGAGGCCCGTTGCTGCGTACGCCGCGTTGTGCAGCGTGGGTGACAGTGAATGCCGGATCGGATCACCGATCACTGCGGCGAGCTGCGTGTGGGCGGTGATCGCGGCGTCGGGGCCGAGCCCGCTCACCCCAGCAACCCGGCCTTCTGGGCGGCGTCCTTGTCCTTCAGGAACTGGCCGTACGTGCTCGAGAACGCGTGCTTGCCGTCGGCGTTGCTGAGCACGTAGTACACGTAGGTGGTCTGGGCCGGATGTTCGGCCGCCGACAGCGACACGCTCGTGGGGCTGGCGATCGGCCCCGGCGGCAGGCCGTCGACCTTGTAGGTGTCGTATGCCGGCGCGTGGAAGCGCTGCGCGTACAGGCTCGTCGCGTCGATCTGGAGCCGCATGTCCTGCGCGATCCGGTTGTCGATCACCGACGCGATCAAGGGCCGGTCGACGTCGAGCTTCGCCTCGCGCTGGATCAGCGACGCGACGACGACCACCTGGTACGGAGTGCGATGTTGTGCGAGTGCGGCCGCACTCAGATCGGTGCTGTCGGCCATGGCATCGAAGTGCGTGACCATGATGCGGATCACGTCGACGACCGTGGCATGCTGCGCGATGCGGTAGGTGTCGGGATACAACAGACCTTCCACCGAGTGCACCGACGCCGGCTCGTACTTCGACCGCACGGCGTCGCTGCGCACCGCCTTCACGAACGCTTGGGCGTCGAGGCCGAGCTGCGTGTGCACCTGCGCCGCGATCTGGTCGAGCCACAGACCGGGCACGATGCGCAGCACGCGGTCTGTGGGGAGCGGTCCGTGCTCGAGGACCTGGACCGCCGCGCGCACACCTATGTGCTGATGCAGCGTGTACCGGCCGGCCTCGTACTTCGAGTGGCCGCCGACGCGCGCGTAGATCTGGAACGCGAGCGACGACCCGATCACGCCGTTGTGCTCGAGCGCGTCGCCGATGTGGCTCACACCCCATCCGGTGCCGATCGTGAACGCGACCGGCGCGCCGGGCCGACCACCCGGGTCGAGCTCGTTCTGCCACCACCGCAGCGCGAACGCGCCGGCGATGATGGGCACGGCGAGCACGACGAGCACGATCACGAGCGCACGCCGCCGCCGGCGCGAACGCCGCCGCGCCTCGACGGCCGCGCGGCGTGCACCGACCGTCTCGACCTCGAGCTCGTCGCTGCGGCGGCGCGCCGACACGAGGTCGTCATCCTCCACGCCCGACGGCGCGACATAGGTGCCGGTGACCGCGCCCGATTCCGGTTCCATGCCCCCCTCCCCGTTCATCGCTGCTCGCTGTCGAGGAACGACTGGAGCATCACAGCAGCAGCCACCTTGTCGACCACGGCCCGTTGCCGATCGCGGCGCATCCCGGCCTCGTTGAGGCTGCGCTCGGCCTGCACCGTGGTGAGGCGCTCGTCGTGCAACACCACGGCAAGGCCGTCGGGCGCGGCGGCGGCAAGCGCGTCGGCTTCGACACGAGCGGCGCGCGCGGCGGGCCCGTCACGACCGGAGAGCGAGCGGGGCCAGCCGACCACGACCACAGTGGCCTCGTGCTCGCGAGCCACTCCGAGGATCGCGGCGCGGTCGCCGACCGGGTTGTTCCCACGTACCAACACCGTGAGCGGCGAGGCGATCGTCCGCCCGGGATCCGACAGCGCGAGCCCGATCCGCCGGCCTCCGAGATCGACGCCGAGCGCACGCCCCGCGGTCGTGACGGTGCGCTCCACCGAGGCGCGCCTGCGAGTCGGGCCGTCGGGCTCCGTCACCGTCGCCAGCGTCCGGCCTCGGTCTGGAGCGCTGTCAGCGCGTCACCCAACGCCGCGATCTTCGGGCCGCCACCTACGACGAGCTCCGCGCTGCGCGCCGTGCCACCGCCGAGCGCACGAGCCGCCGGAGCCGCGATCTCGGCCGCCGAGGCACCGTCGGACACCCGGTCCTTGCTCACCGCGACCACGACACCCGCCTTGGCGCCGTCGGGACCGAGACCTACGAGCGCCACCACACCACTGCCGTCGGGCAGCGCGCGCAAGGTGGCCTGCGCGAGACGGCGCAGCGCGTCTGGATCGAGCCCGTCGTGGCGGGCCACGACCACGCCGCTTTCGCCGGTGGCGGCGAGCTCGCCGGCCGCCGACTGCGCGGCGCGTGTCTGCAACCGCTCGAGCTCCTGTTCGAGATCGCGTACCTGGCTCACGAGCTTGGCGACCTTGTCCTCCACTTCGTTCGGCGCGGCGCGCAGCGCCGCTGCGACTCGGCGCAGCTTCGCTTCCTCGTCGGCGATGTGGGCCAGCGCGGTGTCGCCCGTGAGCGCCTCGATGCGGCGCACGTTCGATCCGATCGAACCTTCGCTCACGACCTTGATCGGGCCGATGAAACCGAGCGCGTGCACGTGGGTACCGCCGCACAGCTCCGTGCTCGGCCCTGCTTCGAGCACGCGCACGATCTCACCGTACTTCTCGCCGAAGAACGCGATCGCGCCGAGGCGCTCGGCCTCGGTCTTGGTGGTCTCGTAGTGGCGCACCGGCGCGTCGGAGATGATCTGCTGGTTGGCGAGCTCCTCCACCTTGGCGAGCTCGTCGGCCGTGACCGCCTGGAAGTGGCTGAAGTCGAAGCGAAGGCGTTCGGGCGCCACGAGCGAACCCGCTTGCTTCACATGCTCGCCGAGCACTTCGCGCAGGGCCCAGTGCAGCACGTGGGTCGCGGTGTGGTTGCGGCGGATGCGATCGCGACGCTCACCGTTGATCTGGGCTGTGACCCGGTCGCCCTCGGCGATGGATCCCTCCGATACCGCCGCGCGGTGGATCACCAAGCCGGTCAGCCCGTATTGCGCATCGGTGACGTCGAGGAGCGCGTCGCTCGATCCCTCGCCGGCGAGCACACCCGTGTCGCCGACCTGGCCACCCGACTCCGCGTAGAACGGTGTGCGGTCGAGCACGACGTCGACCAGCTCCCCTGCCTCGGCCCGCGCGATCCGTTCGTTGCCGCGGATGATCGCCAGCACCTGCGCTCCGGTGGTGGTGTACTCGCGCCGCCCGGTGAACTCGGTGACGCCCGCCGTGTCGAGCAGCTCTCGGTAGAGCTCGACCGGAGCGTTGGCCTTACCACCCGCTTCGCGCGCCGCTTCCTTGGCGCGCTCGCGTTGCTCGGTCATGCGCGCGTCGAAGCCCGCAAGATCCACCGCCCGGTTGCGCTCCGCGGCGACTTCACGCGTGAGGTCGACGGGGAAGCCCAGTGTGTCGTGCAGGAAGAATGCCTGCTCGCCGCTCACGTCGCCGCGGTCGAGCAGGTCGTCGAGCAGCTCCGTGCCGCGCGCGAGCGTGCCGCGGAACGCCTCCTCTTCGCGACCGACGATGGCCGAGACGAGATCTCGGTCGGCGACGATCTTCGGGTACGCGCTCCCCATCACCTCACAGACAGCTTCGATCATCGGAGCAGTGACCAGGTCGCGGGCACCCAAGAGGTGCGCGTGACGCACCGCCCGGCGAATGATCCGGCGCATCACGTAGCCGCGCTCGGTGTTCGACGGCGTGACCCCGTCGCTCACCACGAAGGTCATGGTGCGTGCGTGCTCGGCGAGGATGCGCAGGTACACGTCGCGTTCTGGGTCGGCGCCGTAGCGCACACCGGTGACCGACTCGGCCCGCTCGATCAGCGGGCGGAACACGTCGATGTCCCAGATCGTGTCCTTGCCCTGCATCAAGAAGAGCGCCCGCTCGAAGCCCATGCCCGTGTCGATCGAGCGCTTCGGCAACGGCACCCGAAGCGACTCGCTCTGCTGGTCGAACTGCATGAACACGAGGTTCCAGAACTCGACGAAGCGGTCGCCGCCGGTGGCCGGCCCGCCGTCGGGGCCATGGTCGGGCCCGAGGTCGAAGTGGATCTCCGACGACGGCCCGCACGGCCCGGTGTCGCCCATGCGCCAGAAGTTGTCCTCATCGAGGCGCTGGATGCGCTCGGTTGGGAAGCCGACGCCATCGGCCCAGATCTCGTGGGCCTCGTCGTCGGAAGTGTGGATCGTGACCCAGAGCCGGTCGGGGTCGAAGCCCAGCACCTCGGTGACGAAATCCCATGCCCACGGGATCGCGTCGGCCTTGAAGTAGTCACCGAAGCTGAAGTTGCCCATCATCTCGAAGAACGAGAAGTGGCGGTTCGTACGCCCGATGTCGTCGAGGTCGTTGTGCTTGCCGCCCGCGCGCACGCACTTCTGGATCGATGCCGCCCGCGCCCAGGGCGCCGGCTCTTCGCCGGTGAAGTACGGCTTGAACGGGATCATCCCCGCGACGGTGAACAACACGGTCTTGTCGACCGGGATCGTGCTGGCCGACGGCACGGCCGTGTGAGCCCGCGCCGCCCAGAACGCGTTCCAGGCGCGGCGCAGCTCATCAGCGGTTCGAGGCGGCCCCGGCATGGGCATCCAGGCTACCGCCGGGTGACCCGACGAGCGGTCCTGTTGCGACCTGTCGAGCAGGTGGCGGAGCTCAGTCGACGGAGCGCAGGCGCGGGCGGTCGGCGAGCTCACGCTGCAGCTCCGCTTCGCGCGTGCGCATCACGGCCCGACCCTCGGCGACGGCGTGCTTCACGCGGTCGGCCGAGCGCCGGGCGACCTCGGGCGGCGCGTACTGGCCGAGCGTGCGCTTGACGCGTCGCGCCACCACGTAGCTCGTGCCGATGCCGGCCATGTAACCGAACGCGGTCCAACGCGCACGCTTGAACACGATCAACCGGCCCGACGGCGGGAGCGGCGCCGGCGCGACGACGCCACGATCTCGGCGGGTGTGGGTTCCTTGCCCACGAGGCGCTGCGCCGTGCGATGCACACCCGCCCCGACAGCCATGGCCTTGACGACCGGCGACTGGATGGTGCGGTACGCGAGGCGCGACGCCGCATCGACGCGGCCCTCCACGGCCTCGGCACCCGTGATCAGCCGGTCGACGCGCTCCACGTTGAACGCCGCGGTCGTCACCGTCTCGCGCAGCTCGTCGACGAGCGGGAGTGTGTCGGCGCGTAGCTCTTCGAGCGCGGCCCGCAGCGCGCGCATCGAGCGCGTGAGCGACACGAGCGCGATCACCACCGCGCCGGCGACCCCGGCCAGCACCACGGCCAGCACGATGGCCACCACATCACTCGCGTGCACGGCGCCCTCCTTCACGTTCGCCGGCACCCTCGCCGGCAGGCTCGGCGCCCCGCCGCGCTCGCCAGTCGGCCACCATCGACCCTTCCTCACCGTGCGTGCCGGCTTCGTAGAACTGCTCGCCGGCCACCTCGGGCGGACGGTAGTCCTGGTCGACCCAGCCCGACGGCGCGTCGTGAGGATAGCGATATCCGGCGCCGTGGCCCAGGTTGCGTGCGCTCGGGTAGCTCGCATCCCGCAGGTGCACCGGCACCGATCCGGCCGGACGATCCCGCACCGCGGCCATCGCTCGGCCGAGTGCCATGTAGGCGCTGTTCGACTTCGGGGCCAGCGCACAGTGCACGACCGCGTGCGCCAGGTTGATGCGCGCCTCGGGGAGCCCCACGTACTCCACCGCGTGCGCCGCGGCCGTGGCGATCGGCAAGGCCTGCGCATCGGCGAGCCCCACATCTTCGGAGGCGAAGATCACTACCCGCCGAGCGATGAAGCGAGGGTCCTCGCCGGCCTCGAGCATGCGCGCCAACCAGTAGACCGCGGCATCGGGATCGCTCCCTCGCATGCTCTTGATGAACGCGCTGGTGATGTCGTAGTGCTCGTCGTCGCCGTAGTGCAGGGCGCGCATCGCGATCGCGGCTTCGGCATCGGCGAGCGCGATATGGGCTTCCGGCTCCCCATCGTGCTTGGCGCGCTCGATCGCGAGTGCGTGCGCGAGCTCGAGGCAGGTGAGCACATGCCGTGCGTCGCCCTCGGCGCGGGTGGCGAGATGCATCCGCGCGTCGGCGTCGATCGTGGCCGGTTCGTCGCCGAGTCCGCGCGACTCGTCACGCAAGGCCCGATCGACGAGCTCGACGAGGTCGTCGGGACCGAGCGACTCGAGGCGGAAGAGCGTGGAGCGCGACAGCAGCGGGCCGGTGAGCGAGAAGTACGGGTTCTCCGTGGTGGCGCCGACGAGGACGAGCAATCCTTCTTCCACGTGCGGCAGCAGCGCGTCTTGCTGGGTCTTGTTGAAGCGGTGCACCTCGTCGAGGAAGAGGATCGTGCCCTGGCCGCGCTGGCCGAGACGTTCACGCGCTCGTTCCACGACTTCGCGCACGTCCTTGACGCCCGCGTTCACGGCCGACAACGTCTCGAAGGACTTGCTCGTGGCTCCGGCGACCAGCCGGGCGATGCTCGTCTTGCCGGTTCCCGCGGGACCCCAGAGCACCACCGATGCGAGCCGGTCCGATTCGATGAGCATGCGCAGCGGCTTGCCGGGCGCGAGGAGGTGACGTTGGCCGACCACCTCGTCGAGCCGGCGCGGCCGCAGGCGCGCGGCGAGCGGCGCCTTCTTCGACAGACGCTCCTCCACCGCCGCGCTGAACAGATCACCGGCCATCTGTGGGCCAGGCTAGGTGACGGGCCTCAGGCGCGATCCGGCGTCCCGACCTAGCCTGCGCGGCGTGACCGACACGGCTGTCGTGGTCGAGCTCGACCCGCTGTTCGCCGACGCGCGCGACGCCGACGCGATGCTCGAGCTGTGCGAGCGGTTCGGGCACTACGGCCAGTACCTCGAGGAGCGCAGCGAGATCGATCTCGGTGGACAGTTTCAGCGCTTCGACTCGGCCGCCAACTACATCCGCACCGGCGGACGGCTCGGCCGGCGAGCCGAGGCGAAGGAGCTCGCCGCGCGTACGAGCTACTTCCGTGAGTCGTACGCGTACGGCGACCAGGTGTTCGCGCCGGGCATCGAATCGTTCTGGCATCACGAGGGCCTCGCGGCCGCGGCGCGCACCGTGCACGGACTGCCGGTCGTCGTGCCGGCGATCGCCTACGCCAACGTGATGCTCCCCGGCCAGGAGCTCGCCGTGCACACCGACGTGCCCGAGTTCCGTGGCGCGAACCGCAAGCGCTTTCCCCAATGGCTCATGGTCGTGATGCACCACTCCAGCCGCTTCGAGCAGTGGCGGCTCCCGATCGCCACTGGCATCTCGTACTTCGGAGAATCGGACGGCGGCGCGCTGGCGTACTGGCCCGACGGGCCGGGCGGCGCGGTGCAGGTGCACGCGCCGGGCCACAATGGCGCCATCGTGCTCGACACCGACAGCGTCTTCCACGGTGTCGACTGTGTCGGCGGGCCCGACGCCGAGGTCGC
>JADGOO010000200.1 GCA_017882905.1 Acidimicrobiia bacterium
ATCGAGACCGGTGTCGGTGCGCGACCCCTCGGTTGCACTCGTTGCGGTGGTCGCCGTCATTGCGAGTCCTTCCGTATGGAGCTCGCGGTCAGCGCGCCGAGAACCTCGACGAGCTGGCTCGCTTGATCGAACAGGCGCAGCGCAGGCTCCCGGTTTCCGTCGACATGGCTCAGCATCTCGAGGCCGAGATACAGCGCCACGACCGCGTACGCGGCGTCGCCGACCGGGACGAGCGCGGCGAGCGGCGATTGCGCGACGATCGCTTCGATTGCCCGCTGCGCGAACTCCCGCCACGGCGCGATCAACGCCGCGACCTGCGCACCGAGCTCGGGTGACGCGCCTGCGCCCGCGATCATCTCGACGAGCACGGTTGCGTAGCCCTCGTCGAGGTCCTCGCGGAAGATGTCGGTCGCGACACGAACCAGCTGCGCCGGCGTCGTTGCGGCATCGACGGCCGCCGAGTAGCGCGCCATGCGCCGCTGACTCACCTCCGCGAGGCCCGCGAGCAGCAGGTCGGCAACCGAGCCGAAGTGGTAGAAGACCAACCCCGGATTGACGCCCGCGCGTGTGGCGATCGCCCGTGCGCTCGCGCCGGCGAAGCCGTCGAACCGGAGGCTCTCGATCGCGGCGTCGACGAGGGCCTGGCGGGTCGCGCTGGCCGTGTCGGCTTTCGCGCTCCCGGTCCGGCTCGCTCGCCCCGACTTGGCCATCGTCCGTGCTCCCATCACGATTTGATCGAATGATCAAATCATACGATCAAATTCGCGACAGCACAAGGCCCACGGCGCTTTCTTCCTCTCCGACGACCGAATGCGGTCCTCCGGGAGGATCAGTGCCGAGACTGCGTCGTCAGCGCAGGGCGCGGAAGCGTTGCACTACGTCGGGGAACGCCGTGGTGAACGCGGCCACGTCGCCTTCCGTCGACGACCAGCCCACCGACACGCGCAGCGAGTGCTGCGCATCCACGCCCATCGCCTCGAGCACCGGAGACGGTTCCAGCGTCTCCGACGAGCACGCCGACCCCGAGTGCACGGCCACGCCGCGCTGGTCGAGCGCCAGCAGGATCGGTTCGGCCTCCACGCCCGTCACGCCGAAGCACAGCAGATGGGGGAGAGAGCGATCGTCGGTGGCCTGCGCGTCGCCGAAGCGCTCGACACCTTCCACGCCCAGCGCGCAGGCTGCGGCGCGCGCCACGAGCTCCCGCGCCGCAAGCGCCTCCGACGTCACGTCGATCTCGGCACACGCGGCGCCGAAGCCGACCATCGCGGCCACGTTCTCGAGCCCGGCGCGGCGAGTGCGCTCCTGCGCGCCACCCACGATCAACGGCGGCACGCGCACCCCGCGGCGCACGAGCAGCGCGCCGGCGCCCTTCGGTCCACCCAGCTTGTGCGCGGTGATCGAACAGAGATCGGCACCGAGCTCGGTGAACGCCACCGGCACGTGACCGACGGCCGCGCACGCGTCTACGTGCACGCGCACGCCCGCCGCGACGTCGCGTGCGCCGGCACACACCGCGGCCGCCGGCTGCACGGTGCCCACCTCGTGGTTGGCGAGCTGCACACTCACGAGCGCGGTGTCGGCGCGCACCGCCGCGAGCACCTCTGCGGCATCGAAGCGCCCGGTGCGATCCACGCCGACGATCGTGATGTCGGCACCCGTACGCGCCAGCGTCTCGCGCACGGCCGAGTGCTCGACGGCCGTGGTCACCACATGCGCGCCGGGTGCCACCCACCAGTGCGCCGCGACCACCGCTTCGGTGCCTCCCGATGTGAACACGACCTCACGCGGGCGCGCCCCTACGAGCGCGGCGACCTGCTCGCGGGCGTCCTCGAGCGCGACGCGCGTGATGCGCCCCTCTGCGTGCAGCCGGCCTGGGTCGGCATGGTGATCACGCAGGAACGGCACCATCGCGTCGAACGCGGCCGGCCGGAGCGGCGCGGTCGAAGCGTGATCGAGATAGGCGCGGCTCACAACCCTCAGACGCGGGTGATGCAGTGCTCGTCGCCGTCGGGACGCGACGCGGTGATGGTCGGCTGGGTCTCGCCGTAGAGACCTTCGAGCATCCCCCGGATCATGCCCGTGTCGACCGCGCACAGCACGTGCGGGTAGCGCTGCGCAGCCTCACCGAACGGGCACTGCTCGTGCACGAGCTGCACCACGGTGCCGCGCGATTCGGTGTGCGCGGCGAAGCCGTGGGCGGTGAGCGCGTCGGCGACCGACGCCACCGCGGCCTTGAACGAACGTTGGCCCTCAGCAGGATCCATGTGCGCGGCGAGCGACAGGCCGTACTCGTAGCCGACTTCCTCGGCGAGCGTGCGGGCCTCGTCGACGGGAAGCCGTCCGAGCGCGCGGGCGAGCAACATGCCGAGCAGGTCGTCGCGGCGCGGCGGGAATGACAGCTGCGTGTCGATCGCGACCGCGCAGTAGATCTTCGACGGCCGCCCCGCGCTCTCGTGCCGCGCGAGCGCAACATGCAGGTAGCCGCCACCCGCGAGCTTCTCGAGATGGTGGCGTGCCACGTTCGGGTGCAGCGCGAACTGCTCGGCGATGTCGGAGGCTTTCACGCCCTCGGGCATCGAGCGCACGTACAGGTAGATGTCGCGCCGGGTGGGATCACCGAACGCACTCGTGACCGCCGCGACGGCCGCGGAGAAGTCCTCCGGGCTGAGATCTGCAGTGGTCATGCGGGTATTCTAACTACGCCGATAGTGGAAATCCCGCGGGAGTCGTACCCATGCCCAACCCGTTCACCGAGAACCGCACGCGCATCCTGGCCGTGGCTTCGGGCAAGGGTGGGGTCGGCAAGAGCTCGGTCACCACCAACCTGGCGGTTGCACTGGCCCAGGCTGGTCACTCGGTCGCGGCCATCGACGCCGACGTGTGGGGCTTCTCGATGCCCCGGATGCTCGGCATCGCCGAGCCGCCCACCCAAGACGCCGACGGCGCCATCATCCCGCCCGAGGCCCACGGCGTGAAGCTGATCTCCATGGGCTTCTTCGCCCGCGAGGACCAACCGGTGGTGTGGCGCGGCCCGATGCTGCACAAGGCGCTCGAGCAGTTCCTCACCGACGTGGCCTGGGGCGACCCCGACTACCTCATCGTCGACATGCCGCCCGGCACCGGCGACATCTCCATCTCGATGGCCCAGTTCCTCCCGCGCGCCGAGGTGGTCGTGGTCACCACACCGCAACCCGCCGCGCAGAAGGTCGCCCAACGGGCTGCCTACATGTCGCGCAAGGTCAACCTGGCCATCGCGGGCGTGATCGAGAACATGAGCTGGTTCACCTGCGAGCACGGCGAGCGCTACGAGCTGTTCGGCGCCGGCGGCGGCGCACAGCTCGCCGCCGACCTCGAGGTGCCCATGCTGGGCCAGGTGCCGCTCGAGCCCGCCCTGCGCGCTGGCGCCGACGACGGCCACCCCATCGTGATCTCCGACCCCGACAGCGAAGCGGCCAAGGCGATCACCGCGATCGCCCACAAGCTCTCGGTGGAGCTCGCCCCGACGCGCATCTACCGCCCGGAGCTCAAGATCATCTGAGCACGCGTGCATGGCGCCTACTTCGTCCGGCGCGGCGAGTGGCTGGCCACCCGTGTCGCTCCTTCGTCGCTCCCGGGCTGACTGCGCCACCGCGTGCATGGCGCCTGCCTCGGTCCCCTCTCACTAGACCGTCAGGTGGTCGTGAGGCCAGACTCGCGCGATGCGTCGTGTCTCGCTTGCCCTCGTGCTCGTGGCGGCCACTGTCGGTGGTGTGGCGGTCGTGCCGGAGGCGCTCCCCGCGGGCGGCACGGCCCCGTCGCCGGCCGCGGCGGCGATCGACTGCGCGCACTGGCGCTACGGCCCGGCCGACGAACCGGGCCCCGGCGTGCTGCCCACCGAGTTCGACCGCACGAACTACAAGCGCACGTCGCTGCGCGACCCGAACCCGGCGCTGATCAGCTCGCCGCACAACCTCTGCGGCCAGCAAGGTGTGGCCGCCGATCTGGCCTGGGGCGTGCAGACCGGCCGGCCCGACGTGGTGATCGCGGTGCTCGACTCGGGCATCAAGTGGCGCGACCCGAGCTCGATGGCCGACCTCGCCACGCAGATCGCGATCAATCCCGTCGAAGCGCCGCCGCCCTGCGGATCGGTGCATCCCGACTGCAACGGCGACGGCCGCTTCGACATCCGCGACTACGGCCCGATCCCCGATCTCAACGGCAACGGCATCGCCGACCCCGAAGACCTGATCCTCGACCCGAAGTACAACAACGGCGTCGACGACGACCACAACGGATACGTCGACGACATCGCAGGCTGGGACTTCCTCTACAACGACAATGACCCGCTCGACACCGTCGACTACGGCCACGGCACCGGTGAAGCCGAAGACTCGACGGCCGCGTCGAACGGCGTCGGCAACGTGGGTACGTGCTTCAACTGCCGTGTGTTGCCGGTGCGCGTGAGCGACAGCTTCGTGGCCGACGGCCAGCGCTTCGCGGCGGGCGTGCTCTTCGCGCTCGACAACGGCGCGTCGGTCGTGCAGGAGGCGCTCGGCGCGATCAGCAACCCGTCGGTCGCGCAACGCGCCATCGACGCCGCATACCACCGCAACGTGGTGGTCGTCGCGTCGATGGCCGACGAGGCGAGCAAGCACCCGAACCTTCCCGCGGCGCTCGATCACACGATGGCCGTGAACTCGGTGACGAAGCTCCAGTCACCGCTCGGCGGTCCGGTGAACGGCTACCTCGCGCTCAACGGCTGCACGAACTATGGCGGCCACACGTTCGTGAGCGTGGAATCGGGAGCGTGTTCGTCGGAGGCGACCGGCATCTCGAGTGGTGTCGTGGGGCTCATCGAGAGTGAGTCGCGCGCGCTCGGCCGTCCGCTCTCGGCCAACGAGGTGATGCAGATCGTGCGCGTGAGCGCCGATGACGTCGACTTCTCCACGCCGAACTCAGTCGATCCGGCCAACGACTTCGGCACGCCGCCCGGAGGCATCCTCAACACGGTGCGCTACCCGACGACACCCGGTTGGGACGCGACGTTCGGGTACGGCCGGCTCAACGCCTACGAGGCCGTGAAGATGGTGCGCGACGGGCGCATCCCGCCCGAGGCCGACATCACCGACCCGCAATGGTTCTCGCTCCTCCCCACGCACGGCACGGTCACCGTGCGCGGCCATGTCGCCGCGCCGCACGCCACCAGCTACGACTACCGCGTCGAGTGGGCGGCAGGATTGCAGCCGCCCGACTGGCCCGCGACCGACCAGTGGCACGTGGTGAACAACGTGATGGGCGCGACCGCGCCCGTCGATGGCGTGCTCGCGCACGCCGATCTGGCGTCGATCGCGGCAGCCCTCCCGAACGGCGGACAGGGCGCGCCACTGAACCCCGATGGCACGCCGAACGAGGAGCGGTTCAGTGTTCGCATGCGCGTCGTCGTCACCGCGCACGGCGGCGGAGGCGACGCGCTCACCGGCATCGACCAACAGCAAGTGTTCGTGCACGACGACCCTGCGCTCGCCGCGGGCTTCCCGCGCCGAGTCGCGGGTGCGAGCACCGCGAGCCCGGCGTTTGCCGACATCAACGGCGACGGGCACAACGAGCTCGTGCTCGGCACCGACGACGGCGCGATCCACGCGTGGTCGGCGAACGGCCACGAGCTGCCGGGCTTCCCGGTGCACACCGACCCGGCGCCGTTCTGGCATGCGGGTTCGCCCACCGCGATGGCCGACGGCATCGGGGTACCCGACGCGCCCGTGAGTCTCGGTGCGCCCGTCATCACCGACCTCGACGGCAACGGGCACAAGGAGGTCGTGGCCGCCGATCTCGACGGTCGCGTCTACGTGTGGGATGCCCACGGCCGCCGGCGCGCTGGTTTCCCGCAACAGCTCAACCCGGCGTACTCGCGTGATCTCGCAGGCGAGCACGACCAGTTCAACCGCACGAAGCCGTTGATCTATGGCGCGCCCGTGGCGGCCGATCTCGACGGCAACGGCACCAAGGAGATCATCGTCGCGGCCGGCGATCGACACGTGTACGCGTGGCACCCGAACGGCACGGCCGTCGCCGGGTTCCCCGTGCTCGTCGTGGATCCGGCCGAGGTGCAGTCGGTCGATCCCATCTCGAACCACGTCACGTTCACGCCTACATCGGGAGTGACCGAAGGCGGTGAGCTCACCGCCACGCCGGCCGTCGGCGACATCAACGGCGACGGGCATCCCGACATCGTGATCGGCGCGCAGGAGGCCTACGCCGAGCCGGTGAACATCGGCGACGGCGCGGGCGCGCTCGGTCTCATCTCGCTCGCGGGCACGCTCGGCAACACGCGCCTCTACGCGATCGACGGGCACGGCCACTTCCTGGCGGGCTGGCCCGCGAAGCTCGGCATGTTCGCGCTCGAGTCGCTGCCGACGATCGGCGACGGTGTGTCGGCGCAGGCCGCGATCGGCGACGTGATCCCGGGCGGCACGAAGGAGGTCGTGGCCGCGGCCGCGGTCGGTCCCGTGTACGTGCTCAACGCGCAAGGCCACTCTGTGTACGGGCAGGTGAACGGGCTCGATCTGCCGTTGGCGTGGGCGGGCGAGCTCGACGGCAGCGGCCTGCCGCGCTTCGGCGCCAACCGCACGAGCACCGACACCGTGCTCACGGGCGCGCTGTTCAGCGGCCCGAGCCTCGGTCGCCTCGATGGCGCCGGCGGCCTCGATCCGGCCATCACCACGGCCGGCCTCACGCGCCTGCTCGACATCCAGGTGAGTGACCTGCAGCTGCCGAACGACGACCAGCTCACCGCCTGGCACGGCACGACCGGCAACATGCTCGCCGGGTCGCCGCACACGGTGAGCGACATGGCGTTCTTCGTGACACCGGCGATCGCCGACGTGAGTGGTGACGGCCGCCGGGAGATCGTCGCGGGCAACGGGCTCTACCTGCTCGACGCCGTCGACGCCGACGGCCACGTGGCGGCGGGCTGGCCGAAGCTCACGGGGGGCTGGGAGGTGGGCACCCCGGCGGTGGGCGACTGGAACGGCGACGGACGCAGCGAGGTGGCGGTGGTGCGCCGCGACGGTGTGCTGATCGTGTGGCACACGCCGGGTCGTGCCACGGCCGTCGACTGGGGCCGCTTCGGCGGCAACGACCAGAACACCGCCACCCGCTAGCCGGGCTCGCGTTCCGGGGGTACCAAGGGCGGTCGTTAGCCTCGACGGCGCATGCTGGATCGGCGCCTGTTGTGCTTCACAGGCAAAGGTGGCGTGGGCAAGAGCACCATGGCGGCCGCCGCCGCGCTCCTCGCCGTGCAGCACGGCAAGCGGGTGCTCGTCGTGGAGGTCGACGCCAAGGGTGCGCTCCCCGCACTGCTCGGCCATGCACCCGTCGGCTACCGGCCCGAGACCGTGGCGCCCGGAGTGCGCGCCATGGCGATGGACACCGAGCAGTCGCTGCGCGAGTACCTGCGCCTCAACCTGCGTGTGCCCGTGGTGGGGCGCATCGGGCCGCTCGCCCGCGCGTTCGACTTCGTGGCGACGGCCGCGCCGGGCGTCAAGGAGATCCTCACGATCGGCAAGATCCTCTGGGAGGTGCGCGCCGCGATCGACGGCACCGCCGATCACGACCTCGTGATCGTCGACGCCGCCGCGACCGGTCATGTGGTGTCGCAGCTCGGCGCACCGCAATCGATCCGTGAGCTCGCCGATGTGGGCCCGTTGCGTTCGCAGACCGAGTGGATGATCGAGCTCCTCTCCGACCCGGCGATCACCGAGCTCAACGTGGTGACCACGCCCGAGGAGATGCCCGTCGCGGAGACGATCGAGCTCGTCGCTCGTGTGCGCAGCGAGCTCTCGGTGCCGCTCGGCTCGGTGATCGTGAACCGCGTGCTCCCGGAGCTGTTCACGCGCGCCGACGAGGCCGCCTTCGAGGCGATGCGCGCACCCGCTGCGTCGGAGTGGATCGCGGCACGCGCCGGTGCCGGCACTGCCGAGGTGCTCGACGGCGCGCGCCTCGCCGTCGAGCTGCGGCGCGCCCGCGCCGAGCATCTCGACGCACTGCGCGCCGCAGTCGACCTGCCGTTGCTCTACGTGCCGTACCAGTTCACGGCCACACCGGGTCTGCGCATGACCACGGTGATCGCCGAGGCGCTCGGCGAGGAGCTGGGGTTGTGAGCAGCGACCTCGACCAGCTGCTCGCGGCGAAGGAGATCGTCGTGTGCTGCGGCTCCGGCGGCGTGGGCAAGACTTCGGTGGCGGCGGCGATCGGCTTGGGCGCGGCCGCCCGTCTCGGTGGCCGCGTGCTCGTGCTCACCGTGGATCCGGCTCGGCGTCTCGCGACCGCGCTCGGCGTCGGCGGTCTCGGCAACATCGAACGACAGGTGCCGCCCGAGGTGATCCAGGCGGCGACGGGCGCCGCGCCGCGCGGCGAGCTGTGGGCCGCGATGCTCGACACGAAGCAGAGCTGGGATCAGCTCGTGTTGCGCCACGCACCCGACGAGATCGCCGCCTTCCGGATCCTCGAGAACCGCCTGTACACGAACCTCACGGCGCGCTTCGTGCAGAGCCACGATTACATCGCGATGGAGCGGCTCTACGAGCTGCACAGCTCGGGCCAGTGGGACCTGATCGTGATCGACACGCCGCCATCGGCGCACGCGATCGACTTCCTCGATGCACCGGCGCGCATGGCCGACTTCTTCGGCGGCCGCCTCCTGCGCCTGCTCACGCTGCCGTACCGCGTGGGCGGCACACGAGGCTCACGCATGCTCAACGCGGCGAGCAAGCCCTTCTACTCGATCGCGGATCGCCTCCTCGGGAGCCGTCTGCTCGAGGAGATCGCCGAGTTCTTCTTGAACTTCCAAGCCATGTACGACGGGTTCGTCGAGCGCGCCCAAGCGGTGGAACGGCTGCTGCACGATCGGCGGACCACGTTCGCGGTGATCACCACCCTCGAAGCGGCGCCGCTCAACGAGGCCGAGTCGTTCATCGCCGCGCTCGTCGATCGCAAGCTGCACCTCGGTGCGCTCGTGCTCAACAAGGTGCTGCCGGCCTACTTCGTGGCTCCCGACGTGATCAACGCCGCCGCCCACCTGTCCGATGACGCCGATGCCATGGGGGCGGGGCTCGCAGCCGACGCCTCGCTCGGCGGCGCCCCCCTGGCCGACGCGGCCCGCAACGCCCGGGTCCTGCGCACGGTCTCGGAGTCATTCCACAACTTCGCGCTCGTGGCGGCGCGGGAGGCTGAGCTGCGCGCCGAGCTCGGCCGAGTTCCCGATGTGGTGGCCACGGTGCCGAGCGCCGAATCCGACATCGGCGACGTGCAAGGCCTCGCATGGATCGCGGGGCACCTACTCTCGACGCGGTGACGACGTTCGGCGACCTGGTGCGGTGGCGCACATCGCTCTCGGGCGCCGCGCTCGCGCACGTGCGCCGCCTCGCCGGCACCTGGCGGCCACTCGCCGACCTGTCGTTCTCCGACCTGTTGCTGCTCGCTCCGGTGGAAGGCGAGGAAGGTCACCGCTTCGTGGTGCTCGCGCAGGTGCGGCCCACCACCGGCCAGACCGTGTACCCGGTCGACATGGTCGGCACCGTGGTCGACGAGGTCGAGCGCCCCATGCTCACGCGCGTGTGGCGGCTCGGCGAGATGGTCGAGACCGACACGCAGGCACTCAGTGCCAAGGAACGAGTGCGCGTGCAGGTGATCCCGGTGACGTACCGCGAGCGACTCGTCGCGCTCGTCACACGCGAGTACCTGCCCAACGTGGGTCGGCGGCCCGGCGAGCTCGAACGGACCTACCTCGACGTGTTCCAGCGATTCGCTCGCATGGTCGCGGCCGGCACGTTCCCCTTCGAGCGCGACGAAGAGGAGCTCGAGACGGCGCCACGCGTCGGTGACGGTGCGATCGTGGTCGATGCCGACACCCGCGTGCGGTTCGCGAGCCCGAACGCGGTGAGCGCCTTGCACCGCATGGGGATCCATGCCTACGCGCAAGGCATGAAGCTCGCCGAGATCGGCTTCGATTCGGCGTCGGTGCGGGCCTCGTTGCGCGACGGGTCGCCGAGCATGGAAGACATCGATCGCAACGACGTCACGCTCATGGTGCGTGCGATCCCGCTGCTCGACGGCGACGCCGTCACGGGCGGCATCGTGCTGGTCCGCGACGTGACCGACCTACGCCGTCGCGACCGAATGTTGATGTCGAAGGACGCGACCATCCGCGAGATCCACCATCGTGTGAAGAACAACCTGCAGACGATCGCCTCGTTGCTGCGGCTGCAGCGCCGGCGTGTCGACAATGCCGAGGCCCGCGATGCCCTGGCCGAGTCGGAACGGCGGATCCGATCGATCGCCATCGTGCACGAGACCTTGTCGCGTGACGCAGGCGACGTAGTCGACTTCACCGAGATCGTGCGGCCGCTCGTGCGCGTGGTGGAGGAGAGCGTCTCCTCCGACGACCTCTCGATCCACTTCACCGTGGAAGGCGACGCCGGCGAGCTGCCGGGCGAGGTCGCCACCCCGCTCGCCGTGGTGGTGAACGAGCTCATGCAGAACGCCGTCGACCACGCGTTCGAGGGCCGCGATACCGGCCAGGTGCACGTGCGGCTCGTGCGGGAACCCGATCAGCTCGTGATCGAGGTGCGTGACAACGGCAACGGCCTGCCGGAGCACTTCACGCTCGAAGACGCCACCGGACTCGGCCTGTCGATCGTGAAGGCACTCGTGTCCGGTGAGCTCGGCGGCACGATCGAGATGCGCGCCACCGGCGAGGGCACCGAGGTACACGTGCGCGTGCCGGTGGTGCAACCCCGCGTCGACGTCTGAGTAGGTCAGGAAACGCGGACCACGTTCTGGCGGGCGCGGCGCATCGCGCGGCGCTCTTCTTCGGTGGCGCCACCCCAGATGCCCGACTCCTGGCCGGTGAGCATCGCGAACTCGAGGCACTCGCGCCCGACCGGGCACTCCTCGCAGATCCGCTTCGCCGCGGCGATCTGGTCGACCGCCGGGCCCGTGGTGCCGACGGGGAAGAACATGTCGGGGCTCGTGTCGCGGCACATCGCGCGGTTGCGCCAGTCGTCGGCATCCCAGTCGTGGGTGCGAATCCAGGTGAGGGCCACGGCTTGCCTCCAAGGGGGTCGCGCAGCTCGGCTTGCGCGCCGCAGGGGAACGGCTTCTGAAACTAGTGACGGGTTGGCGAGGGTGCAATAGGCGTGACCTGGACTTTCGCGGCCGTTACTGGAACGTGTTCCTGGCTATGTTGGTCAGGTGCTCGTCCTCGCGCACCGCGGAGCCAGTCGACGTGCCCGGGAGAACACCCTCGCCGCCTTCCGTTTGGCGGGTGAGCTCGGGGCCGACGGCGTCGAGCTCGACGTGCACCGCAGCGCCGACGACGTGCTCGTGGTCCACCACGACGCCGACGTGGCCGGGTTCGGTCTCATCGCCGCCCAGCCCTTCGCGGCGCTGCGGACCCACGATCCCGAGATCCCCACGCTCGCGGAGACCCTCGACGTGGTGGCGCCCATGCAGCTCGTGAACATCGAGATGAAATGCTGCGGCTGGGACGCGGATCCGGACCCCCCGCGCGTGGTCGCCCGCGGGGTCGCCGCCGAGCTCGCCGCCCGCGACCTGCACGCCTCGACGGTGGTGTCGTCGTTCGACCTGACGATGGTCGACGACCTGCGCGCCCACGATCCCCGTGTCGTCACGGCGTGGCTCGTGCAGGGCCACGACCCGACCCACGCGGTGGCTCGCGCGGCCGAGCACGGCCACGCGTGGCTCAACCCCGACTGGGGCAACCTGCGCGCCCACCTGGCCGACTGCGTCGCCACGGCCCGCGCGCACAACGTGCATCTCGCAGCCTGGACGGTCGACGATCCCGACGCCATCCGCGAGTTCGCGGCCGCCGGTGTGGACGTGGTGATCACGAACGAGCCCGACGTGGCCCTCGCTGCGCTGAGGTGACTGCGGGTTCTCGCTGCGCTCAAAAAACGCGGGTTCTCGCTGCGCTCAGGTGACTGCGGGTTCTCGCTGCGCTCAGGTGATCGTCGTGGGTGTGACGAGCGTGAGCGCGTCGGGCTCGTGGCGCACGTCGAGGGCGTCGATCGCGCCGAGGAAGTCGCCGTCGACCTGATGCGGGAACGGCCTGCGCCCCACCACGCGCAGGCTCTCGACATCGTGGCGGTGCACGACGCCACGGCGCCGGCGCAGGAACCGTCCGCTCGCCATGGCCGACGCCGACCCGCCCAGGAGCGTGAGCGCGTCGAGACGCGTGAACGCGGTCACGGCGAGTGGCGTATGGAGCCCGGCCGCGGGCGCCACGTGGATCGGCCGTTCGCCGAGGTACGTGTACGGCGTGATCTTGGAGACGACCGCGAAGAAGCAACCTTCGATGCGCTCGCCGTCTCCGAGCTCGATGTCGAACGACGGATGGCGCCGATCGAAGCGGCTCCACGTGGCGAAGGCGGCGGCGACGTGGGCCGGGTGGGCCGCGAGGCGCTTCAGCGGTTGACCGAATCGCTCCACGCGCTCGATGACGGCGGCGTCGAACCCGAGTCCCGCGTGGAAGAGAAACCTGCGGCTCGCGCCCCCAGGCGGGGTGAGCGCGCCGACGCCGACGCGCGTGAAGTTGTGGGTCTCGAGCGACTGCAGGAGCACCGACGCCGCGTCGACCACGTCGCGCGGCACGCCGAGCGCTTGCGCGTACACGTTCGTCGATCCGCCGGGCAGCGGGGCGAGCGCGGTGGTCGTGCCCGCAACGCCGTTGGCAGCTTCGTTGAGCGTGCCGTCGCCGGCGAGCACGACGATCACGTCGATGCCGCGGGCCGCGGCGTCGACGGCGAGCTCGGTGGCATGTCCGCGGTGGGTCGTCTCGACGACCTCGAGATCGTGGTCGGCGGCGAGCGCCTTGCGGATCACGACCCGCCGCCGTGCGGTCACCGACGACGCGACCGCGTTGGCGATCAGGAGCAGACGCATGGGGCCCGACTCTAGGGTGCAACGAATGGAGCCCTCGGGGGCGCGAGCGCGGTCGAGTGGCGGTGGAGATCAGCTCGCGGCGCTGACGCGCGAGATCGCGGCCTGCACGGCATGCCCGCGGCTGGTCGAGTGGCGCGAGCAGGTGGCCCGTGAGAAGCGGGCGTCGTTCGCGGCGCAGGAGTACTGGGGCCGGCCGGTGCCGGGCTTCGGCGATCCGCGCGCGCGGGTGGTCGTGGTGGGGCTGGCGCCGGCGGCGCACGGCGGGAACCGCACCGGTCGGGTGTTCACCGGCGACCGCAGCGGCGACTTCCTGTTCGCGTCGATGTTCCGCTGCGGCTTCGCGAACCAGGCGGAGTCGGTGGCACGCGACGACGGCCTTGAGCTCATCGACGCGTATGTGGCCGCGGCAGTGCGGTGCGCCCCGCCGGCGAACAAACCGACGCCGGCCGAGCGCGACACGTGCCGTCCGTTCCTCGTGCGCGAGCTCGCCCTGTTGGCCTCGGCCCGCGTGCTGGTGGTGCTCGGTTCCTTCGCGTACGACGCGCTCTGGGCGTCGCTGCGCGACGCGGGAGAGGAGCTACCGGCCCGGAGGGCGAAGTTCGCGCACCTGATGGAGCAGCCGGCCGGGCGTTACGTGGTGCTCGCCAGCTTCCATCCGAGCCAGCAGAACACGTTCACCGGCCGGCTCACCCCCACGATGCTCGACGCGGTCTTTCAGCGCGCCAGTGCGATCGTCTCGCCGAGCAGATAGCCCACGGCCAGCACGCCGAGCCCCACCCCGATGAGCCGGCGCAGCTGCACGTCGGTGGCGCGGATCGCCCACCGCGACCCGAGCTGCGCGCCCGGGATCACGCCGAGACACAACGGCAGGGCGAACGTCCAGTTGATGGTGCCCTCGGCGATGTGGGTCAGCGTGGAGGGGATGGCGAGCAGACCCACGCACGCGAGCGAGGTGGCGATCGTCTCTTTGAGCCCGAGCCGCAACCAGCTCCGGAACGTGGGCACCATGAAGATGCCACCGCCCACTCCGAGGAAGCCCGACAGCGCGCCCGCGCCGAAGCCGATCGCGACGCACGTGGGGATCGGGAACGTGGTGGCCACCGTGGCCTGTGTGGCGTCTTGCGCGGCGGTGGGCGGTCGCGAGGTCTTCCACGCGGTGTAGCCCACGAGCAACGCGGTGAGGATCTGCTGCACGTGGCCCTTGCCGGGGAAGTGCACCGAGGCGATGGCTCCCGCCACGGCGGTGACGATGCCGATGGGCACCACCCGCCGCACGACCGGCCAGTACACGAGCCCTTCACGGTGGTAGCGGATCGTGCCCGTGATCGCCGACGGCAGGATCGACGGCAGAGTGGAGCCCACACCTTCGAGCGGTGTTGCGCCGAGCGCGCGGATGCCGGGGGTGGAGACCACGGCGCCGCCGACGCCGACGGTGCTCGAGAGCACGCCGGTCACTACGCCGATGAGGACGCCGAGCACGATGACGACCGCGACCGGCACAGCCCGGAATCTACGGGCGCCGCGCCCGCCGCGGCGCCATCGGACGTGCCAACGGGATTCGGCCGTGTCGCGCGTCGCATGTTCGTGGAACGAGACGGCTTCGACGAGTACCCTTGTTCCATGGCCGCCGACCTCGAGCTGCGTGGCGTGTGGATACCGCTGATCACCCCCTTCGCGGCCGACGGTTCCGTCGACACGGCCGCGGTCGAGCGCCTCGCGCACGAGTACCTGGAGGCCGGCGCGGCGGGCATCGTCGCGCTGGGCACCACGGGCGAGGCGCCCGCGCTCGACCACGACGAGAAGCAGCTCGTGATCGACGCCTGCTCGCGGGCCTGTGTGGCCCACGGTGCGCCCCTCATGGTGGGCACCGGCACGAACAGCACGCGCAGCACGATCGCAGCCACGAAGGCGATCGCCGGTACGCCGGCCGTGAGCTGCGCGCTGGTGGTGGTGCCGTACTACGTGCGCCCGTCGGAAGCGGGCGTGGTCGCACACATGCAGGCAGTTGCGGCCGAGAGCCCGGTTCCGGTCGTCGTCTACAACGTGCCCTACCGCACTGGTCGTGGCCTCTCGGCGCCGAGCATCCTCGAGCTGGCACGCACACCCAACGTCGCGGGAATGAAGCAAGCTGTCGGCGCGCTCGATGCCGACACGCTCGAAGTGCTGCGCGACATGCCGAGCGGTTTCTCGATGTTGTGCGGCGACGACGCGTACATCGCGCCCGTCGTGCTGCTCGGCGGCCACGGTGCGATCGCGGCGGCGGCGCACGTGTGCACGGAGCGCTTCGTCGCCATGGTCGAGTGCGCGCTGCACGGCAAGATCGACGATTGTCGGCGCCACGCCGAAGCGCTGCTCGCGGTGGTGCAGGCCGGCTTCGCCGAACCGAACCCCGCAGTGTTCAAGGCCGTCTTGCACGCGCAGGGTCGCATCGCCACGCCCGACGTGCGGGCCCCGATGACGAATGCCAGTGCCGCGGCCCTGACCCGCATGCTGGCCGCGGTGCAATCGGCCGCGTGAGATTCGAAACGGGGCAGTACCGTATTCGATCGTGACCACGACCGAATCCGGCCCCGAGGCCGCACCGCCCTCCCCGCCGGCCACCGCGCTCAGCCCCTGGGACCGAACGAGTCGCGCGTATCAGCTGCGCTGGGCGACGCTCGGCGTGCTGTGCGTCTCGCTGCTCATCATCGTGGTCGACAACTCGATCCTGAACGTCGCCATCCCGACGCTCGTGCGCGACCTCAACGCGAGCAACAGCGACCTGCAGTGGATGGTCGACAGCTACTCCCTCGTGTTCGCGTGCCTGTTGCTCACGGCCGGCGCGCTCGGCGATCGCTTCGGCCGGCGCGGCGCGTTGCAGGTGGGCTTCTCGGTGTTCGGGTTCGGTTCGTTGCTCTCGGCGTTCGCCACATCGCCCGGCCAGCTGATCGCCACGCGCGCGGTGATGGGGATCGGCGCGGCGTTCATCATGCCGGCCACGCTGTCGATCATCACCAACACGTTCCCGCCCGAGGAGCGCGGCCGCGCGATCGGATTGTGGGCGGGCATCGCGGGCGTCGCCGGCGCGCTCGGCCCGATCAGTGGTGGCTTCCTCCTCGAGCGCTTCTACTGGGGTTCGATCTTCTTGGTGAACCTGCCGATCGTCGCGTTCGCGCTCGTGGCGAGCGTGCTGATCATCCCGACATCGAAGGACACGTCGAGGCCCCGCCAAGACCCGGTCGGTGCCGGCTTGTCGATCGTCGGCCTCTCGGCGCTCACCTACGGCATCATCCAGGGTGGGAACGCCGACGTGGGTTGGAGCGATGGCCGCACGCTCGGCGGCTTCGCGGTCGGTCTCGTGGTGCTCGGTCTGTTCGCGTGGTGGGAGTCGCGCGTGGCCGAGCCGATGCTCGACACGTCGTTCTTCAAGAACCCGCGCTTCTCGGCGGCGAGCGCTGGTCTCACGTCGGTGTTCTTCGCGATGTTCGGCGCCACCTTCATCATCACGCAGTATCTCCAGTTCGTGCTCGGCTTCTCGCCCCTCAAGGCGGGCGTTGGTCTGCTGCCGTGGGCGATGGTGATGATGGTGGTGGCACCCAGCAGTGCCCGCTTCGTCGAGCGCTTCGGCACGAAGCTCGTGATGGGCTGCGGGCTTTCGACCGTGTCGGTCGCGTTGGCGCTCATGACCACGCTCACCGCCACCGACGGCTACGGCCAGCTCGCCTGGCGCATGATGTTGATGGCGGCCGGGATGGGTCTCGTGATGGCGCCGGCCACCGAGTCGATCATGGGATCGCTGCCCCGCGCCAAGGCGGGCGTCGGCTCCGCGGTGAACGACACCACGCGCCAGACCGGCGGCCTGCTCGGCGTGGCCGTGATCGGCAGCGTGTTCGCGTCGGTGTATGCGTCACGCGTCGCCGACGCCGTGCGTGGCACGCCGATCAACGCCAAGGTCGCCGACGACGCCAAGCGATCGATCGGAGGCGCGCTCGCAGCATCGAAG
>JADGOO010000201.1 GCA_017882905.1 Acidimicrobiia bacterium
AGCCGTTCCAGTTCAACATCGGCCTGCTCTGCAGCAAGACCTTCGACGACGCGATCTTCCCCGAGCTGTTCGAGGCCAAGTACGGCTTGAAGAAGCAGGACATGGTCAAGATGAACATCAAGGGCGTCTTCCAGATCTGGATGAAGAACGGCGACTACCACGAGATTCCCCTCAAGGAGTGTCACGGCTGGACGCGTGAGGGTTGCAAGATGTGTCCCGACTTCGCGGCCGAGCACGCCGACATCTCCACTGGTGGCATCGGGGCGTTCAACGACTGGACCCTCACGATCGTGCGCACCGACGTGGGCCGCGAGCTCATGGAACGCATGGTGCGAGACGGCTGGATCGAAGTGCGGCCGGGCGACGACGACCCGGGTGCGATCGCGTTGATGCACAAGCTGTCGGCGCGGTCACGCAAGCGTTGGCCCGAGTTCGCGATCGACGCGCCCCGCCTCATCGGGACATGACGCCGGTCGCGATCGCTTTCTCGTAGCGGCCGCGCACGTCGGCGAGGTCGCCCCGTTCCGAAACCGAGTCGTCGGCCAAGCGCATGATCATGTCGGCCTGACTGCGCAGCACCGCGTGCTGTTCGTCGGTCGTCGCATGCACCATGATGCGAGCCACCGCCTCGAGCTGGCGGATCATGACGGCGGGCATGCCCTTGCTCGCCTGGCGGATCTTGTCGAAGCCACGGTCGACGAGGCGCGCGTAGCCGAGCTCGGGCGCGACGACGCGGACGCGCCCGGCCGCGTCGCGGTGCATCCGCGAGGGCGGCGGCCCTGCACTGATCTTGCTGAGCCCGTCGGAGAGCCAGTCGATGCACGCCAGTGCCGTGAACGTGTCGTTGACAGCCGGCGACAGCGCGCGGATCGCGATCTCCACGAGCTGATCGATCGCGAAGGCGAGGTCCTGCGTGAGCGTGCGCTGGGAACCGGTCACGTGCGCCCGCTCCAGCTCCCTCGCCACCTCACTCCCTGCCGCGGCCGGGCAGACCCGGGCGAAGGGCAGTCCGGAGACGACGAAGTGCCCAGGCCGGTAGAGGAGCTCGATCACGGCGTCGTTGCGCGCGGCGATCTCGACGATCGTCTCGTAGCGGACGAACTGCAGGTAGCCGCTCGAGGTCGCGGCTACTGCGCCGCCTTCGCGGCCCAGCTCTTCGCGAACCGTCGCTTCGTCGGGACCCGACGTGACCGAGGCTGCGGCAATGGTGACGAACTCGGCCGAGATCGCATTCGAGAGCTCTCGCGCGATACCGGCGATCACCTCGGGAAGCTGGATCGACTTCGCGACGTGATGGATGAAGAAGATCAGCACGCCGAGATCGACGAGCGTGAGGCCCAGCGACACCGTGATCGACAGGTGCGGAACGAAGTCGTTGCGCACACCGCTCGACACCGAACCGAGCACGAGGATCGCGTAGAGGAAGGTCGCGACGAACGTGCCCAACGTGATCTGCGTGCCTCGGTCGCGAATGAAGTTCCGCAACATCCGCGGACCGAACTGTGTCGAGGCGAGCGTGAGCGCAACGATCGTGATCGAGAACACCAGGCCGACCACCGTGATGATCGCGGCCGCGATGCCCACGAGGATCTGACGGCCGGCATCGGCCGATCCGTGGTTCACCCAACCGGGTAGATCGAGATGACCGGTGTACGCGGCGCGGTCGACCGCGTACGTGATCGCGAACAGCACGCCGGCGCCGAGCAGCTCCACCGCCGGAACGAGCCACAACGTGGTGCGCAACGAGTCCCTGCGCCAATCGGACAGGGCGGGCACGAACCGCAACCTCGATGGCGTCGGCGTTGTCACGGGAACCTCTCAGCGCATCGCGAACGAGATCGCCGACCAGACTTCCCGGCACACCAGATCTGCGATCGTACTGTGGAATGCTCCTGCCCATGGCTGATGATCGACGGATCGTGGCGCTCGTGACCGACATCATGGACCGGTCGCGCGTCTCCGCGGCGCTCGGCAGCGATGTCGAGTTCGCCCGCAGCGCCACGGCGGCCGCAGGCGCCGACATCGTGATCATCGACCTCGCGCGCTTCGCCGCCGAGGTGAGTGCAGTCAGGAGTGCCGCTCCGCACGCCACGCTGATCGCGTTCGGGCCCCACGTCGACGACGAGACGCTCGCGGCTGCGCATGCGGCCGGCTCCGACCTCGTCATGGCCCGGTCACGGTTCTTCCGAGATGTGGCGGCCGCGCTCGAGTCGGCTACCGGTCGGTAAGTTCCAACGTTGTAACTCTGGGCGCCGCGCGACGTCGAACATTGCGTGACGTCCGCCTCATCCTTGATCACGCGCATCGAGAGGGTCGCCGACGGCGACGCCTCGATCACCTTCGTCGGATCGGCCGCCAGCGTCGGCGATGTCGAAGCCGTGCCGTACAAGCGGCTGTACGACGACGCGCGCGCGATGGCCGCGGCACTCCAGGTGCGCGGTGTCGGTCCGCGCACCCACGTGGCGATCCTCGGGCCCACCACGCGCAACCTCGTGACCGCGATCGAAGCAACGTGGATCGCGGGTGCGGCGGCGGTGATGCTGCCGTTGCCGATGCGCCTCGCGTCGATCGACGAGTTCGTGAGCCAGACGCGCACCCGCATCATCGCCAGCGACGCCGCGCTCGTGGTGATCGACGATCAGCTCGCCGACTTCCTCGACCCGCAGCCGGGCGACCCGCCCGTGGTTCGCCTCGCCGAGCTCGCCACGTCGGCCCGCCTGCTCGGCCCCGAGGCCTACGTGCGCCCGGCCGACGACCCGGACGCGCTCGCCATCCTCCAGTACACGAGTGGCTCGACGTCGGACCCGAAGGGCGTGATGCTGCCGCATCGCTGCGTGGCTGCGAACCTCGACGCGATCGTGCGCGCCGCCGCCATCGAGCCCGGCCACGACGTGGGCGTGAGCTGGCTCCCGCTCTACCACGACATGGGTCTCATCGGTCTGCTTGCCACGCCGCTCTGCCACGGCCTCGACCTCGTGCTGTCGTCGCCCCAGGACTTCCTCGTGGCGCCGGGCCGGTGGATGGAGTGGATCTCTGCATTCGGCGGCACGATCACGGCCGGACCGAACTTCTCGTACGTGCTCGCGGCCCGCTCGTTGCGGCGCCTCTCGCAGCTCGACCTGTCGCAATGGCGCCTCGCGCTCAACGGCGCCGAGCCCGTCGACCCAACGGCGGTGCGCGCGTTCCTCGACGCCGGCGCCGGCCACGGGCTGCCCACGGGCGCCGCGTTCTGCGCGTTCGGCATGGCCGAAGCGAGCTTGGCCGTCACCTTCCCCGAGCCCGGCGCGGGTATGAGCGTCGACGTGGTCGATCGCCGCGTTCTCGAGACCGATCACTACGCGGCCTCCGTGGCGACCGATCACGGCGACGCCCGCGAGCTCGCGCGCCTCGGCCGTCCGTTGCACAATCTCCAGATCCGCATCGTCGATCGTGTGACCGGCGCCGCGATGCGCGACCGCGAAGTCGGTGAGCTCGAGATCCGCGGCGATTCGGTCACTCCCGGCTACTACGGCCGCCCCGACGCGACGGCCGCCACGTTCCACGACGGCTGGCTGCGTACCGGCGACCTCGCCTACGTGACCGAAGGCGAGCTCGTGGTGTGCGGCCGGATCAAGGACGTCATCATCCTCGGCGGGCGCAACGTGCACCCCCAGGATGTGGAGCGCGCCGTCAACCACGTGGATGGCGTGCGCGCCGGCAACGTGATCGCGTTCGGCACGGAGGGGCGCCGTGGCCGCGAGTCGCTCGTGGTGGTGGCCGAGACCAAAGAAGCCGAGCACACCCAGGTGCGCGAAGCGATCAAGTCGGCGGTCTACGGCGTGGTCGGCCTCGCCCCCGAAGACATCGTGCTCGTGGCCCCGGGCACGCTGCCCAAGACCTCGAGCGGCAAGCTCCAACGCAGCCTCTGCAAGTCCCGCTACATCACCGCCACCCTCTGAGCGACGAGTCGACCGACGAGCCGACGGACCGGGAGCAATCGGCGCACCGTTTCGATCGGGCCTTCTGGGACGAGCGGTGGTCGGAGGTGCTTCGTGAGCACGCGGCTCAGGTCGCCGAGCGGCCCCCGAGCGACTAGCTGACGGCGACTGTCGGCGGTGTCTCGCCGGGTCGGGCCCTCGACGCGGGCTGTGGCCACGGCTCGGAGACCCTCTGGCTGGCGGAGCGCGGCTGGCTGGTCACCGCGGTCGACTTCGCGGCGGCGGAGCAGCCGAGGCGAGCGAAGCGAGGGAGTCGGTGCGCAGTGAGCTCAGCGGTAGGCGAAGCCGTCGCCATGGACACAGATCACACCATGGGCCAGGGGTAGTCGTGGTAGTCGCCGGTCTGCGGCGGGTAGCGGCGGTTGTGGAGCAGTCGTTGCGCGCGCGTGCGCACGGCGTCGAC
>JADGOO010000202.1 GCA_017882905.1 Acidimicrobiia bacterium
AAGGTTCTCATGGCTGACATGTCGTACAACCCCTACGAGGCGATCAGCGCGCTCGACCCGTTGCCGATGTACCGGTGGCTGCGCGAAGAGCAGCCGCTCTACTACAACGAGGAATACGACTTCTACGCGGTCAGCCGCTACGAAGATTGCGAGCGCGGTCTCGTCGACGCCAAGCGCTACATCTCCGGCCGCGGCGGCGTCCTCGAGCTCATCAAGGCCAACATCGAGATGCCGCCGGGCACGTTGATCTTCGAGGATCCGCCCGCGCACACCGTGCACCGCAGCTTGCTCTCGCGCGTGTTCACGCCACGCCGGGTCGCCGCGCTCGAGCCGCAGATCCGTGCGTTCTGTGCGCGGAGCCTCGACCCGCTCATGGGCCAGCACGAGCTCGACCTCATCGCCGACTTCGGCGCGCAGATGCCGATGCGAGTGGTCGGCATGCTGTTCGGGATCCCCGAGGAGGGTCAGGCGGCGATCCGCGAGGGTGCCGACGCGCACCTCCGGACCGAAGCCGGCCGGCCCATGCACGTCGCCGAGGACACGACGTTCGGCAGCGAGATGTTCGAGGAGTACATCGACTGGCGCATCGAGCACCCGTCCGACGACCTGATGACCGAGCTGCTGCACACGGAGTTCGAAGACGAGACCGGCACTACCCGCACGCTCACGCGCGAGGAAGCGCTCCTGTACACGACCGTCGTCGCGGGCGCGGGGAACGAGACCACGACGCGCCTGATCGGCTGGGCAGGCAAGACGCTCGCCGAGCACCCCGACCAGCGCCGCGAGATGGTCGAAGACCGGTCGCTCATCCCGAACGCGATCGAGGAGCTGCTGCGCTTCGAGGCGCCCGGTCCGCAGATCGGCCGCTACGTGCCGAACGACGTCGAGGTGCACGGCCAGACGGTCCCCGCGGGCAGCGCGATGCTGTTCGTCGTGGGTGCCGCGAACCGCGACGAGCGCCGCTACGACGACCCGGATCGCTTCGACATCCACCGCGAGATCCGCTCGCACCTCGCGTTCGGTTACGGCATCCACTTCTGCCTCGGCGCGGCACTGGCGCGTCTCGAAGGCAGGATCGCGCTCGACGAGCTGCTCAGCCGCTTCCCCGAGTGGGACGTCGACCTCGACCGCGCCCGCATCGCCTCGACCTCCACCGTGCGCGGCTTCGAGACATTGCCGGTGATGGTCGCGTGACGGCGAGCCCGCCGGTCGGCACGCGACGGCCGTACGACAGCACGCTGCGGCGAGCCCGCGCGGTGGAGACGCGCGAGCGGATCGTCACCGCCGGTGCCGAGCTCCTGCGGGGCTCCTCGATCCGCGACTGGGGTGCGGTCACGATCCGATCGGTGGCCGAACGCGCCGGCGTGAACGAGCGGACCATCTACCGGCACTTCGCCAACGAACGCGCGTTGCGCGACGCGGTGATGCAGCGCCTCGAAGACGAGACGGGCATCGATCTCGCGCACCTCGGCCTCGACGACATCGCCGACGCCACCGCACGCATCTTCCGCTACGTGTCGTCGTACCCGCTCGATCCCCGTCCTGCGCTCGACGCCACCCTCGTCGAGGCGAACCGGCGCCAGCACGACGCGCTCCTCGCCGCGGTGACGGAGCACACGCCAAAGTGGCCGGCCGACGATCGCCGGCTCGCCGCGGCGATGTTCGACGTGCTGTGGGCCGTCGGGTCATACGAGCGTCTCGTGACCGACTGGGACCTGGATGGCGAGCAGGCGATCCGTGGCATTGGGTGGGTCATCGATCTCGTCGAAGCAGCCGTGCGCGAGGGCCGGCGCCCACCGCGAGCGAAGCGAGGACAACGTGATCGCGGCTGACGACCTGTTCCTCCCGGAGCCTGAGCCACGGGCGCTGAAGTACACCGTGATCTCGGTCGACGATCACGTGGTCGAGCCACCTCACACCTTCGAAGGTCGGCTGCCTGCGGCGCTGCAAGATCGCGCCCCGCACATCGTCGAGACGCGGCGCGGCCATCAGGTGTGGGAGTTCGAGGGCCGGCACTTCACGCAGGTCGGCATGAACGCCGTTGCGGGGCGGCGGCCCGAGACCGTTCAGATGGAACCATTTCGGTTCGATCAGATGCGACCCGGTTGCTACGACGCGGATGCGCGCGTGCACGACATGGACATCAACGGCGTGTGGGCGTCGGTGAACTTCCCGTCACAGATCACCGGCTTCTGCGGCAGCGTGTTCTCAGCCGCCGACGACCACGCCCTCGGGTTGGCGTGCGTGCGCGCCTGGAACGACTGGCTCTTCGAGGAGTGGTACCTGCGGCACCCGCAGCGCATCGTCCCCCTCGGCATCACGTATCTCGCCGACCCGGCGCACGCCGCCGAGGAGATCCGCCGCAACGCCGCGCGCGGGTTCACATCGGTCACGTTCCCCGAGCGCCCGCACGCGATCGGCCTGCCATCGCTCTGGGACCGAGACCACTGGGACCCGATCATCGAGGCATGCGTCGACACCGACACGGTGATCTCGTTGCACGTGGGCAGCTCCGGTGTGCACGAGATGCCACCCGGCGCGCCGCGGAGCCAGATCGCCTCGACGCTCTTCGGTTCGCTCTCGTTGGCGGCGTGCGCCGAGTGGCTGTGGTCGGAATACCCGGTTCGGCATCCCACGGTGAAGGTGGCGCTGAGCGAGGGCGGGATCGGCTGGGTCGCGATGCTCCTCGATCGTCTCGACTACATCGTCGACCGGTCGAGCTACGGAGCCGGTTGGGCCGACCGGCCGTCCGACGTGCTCCGGCGCAACTTCTGGTTCTGCACGCTCGAAGACGCCTCGACGATCGACACCCGTCATCGCATCGGCGTGGAGAACATCATGGTGGAGGTCGACTATCCCCACGGCGACAGCACGTGGCCCGACACGCAGTCCGTGATCGACCGCGCGTGGGGCCACATCGCAGCCGATGAGCTTCGCGCGATGTGCTGCCAGAACGCGGCCGCGCTCTACCGCCACCCGCTCCCCGCCGTGGTCGTTCCGTAGCGCGAGTCTCTACTGGTTCAGCTCCGGCCGCTGAGATCGAGCTGGCCAGTGGCGGCCGCCGCGCTGAAGCCGCCGTCGATGTCGATGTTCACGCCGTTGATGTACGCCGCCGCCGGCGAGCCGAAGAACGCGAGTGTCGCCGCCACCTCGCGCGGCGAGACGGCACGCCCGTTCATCTCCCGGATGTTCCAGTCGACGATCTGGTCGCTCGTGGTCTGGCGGAACTCCGGCAGCAACGGCGTGTCGATCGGGCCCGGGCACACCGTGTTGGTGCGCACGCCGCGGCGCATCGCGGGTCGCGACGAGCGCATCGTGTACACCTCCACGATCTCCTTGGTGAAGTTGTAGGGCCCTTGACCGAGCGACTCCGCGTTGGTCTCGAACCACTGCCGCGACTCGCTCCAGCCGGCGGTGAGATCGATGTCGAGCAACTCGTTGATCTGCTTCACGCGCTTGCGCCAGAGGTTGCCGGCGAGCGACGCCGTGTTCACGATGGCGCTGCCCTCGGGCATCCGGTCGAGGAGCCCTTCCGACAAGGTGCGCAACGCAAGGTAGTTCACGGCGAGCACCGTGTTCGGGGTCTGCGTGTCGGCCACGCCTGCGTTGTTGAACAGCGCATGCACGGGGCTGTCGATGCGCGCGAGCGCGTCGCGCACGGCGACCTCGTCGGAGAGGTTCGTGGCGAGGAACGCGTCGTGCGGACCGCTCGGCGGATTGAGGTCGATCGCGGTCACGTGCGCGACGTCGAGGTCGGCGAGCACGTCGAGCAGCTCGGCCCCGACGCCGCGTGCCGCACCGGTGACAACCACTCGGCGACCTTGATAGCTGAAGGGATGGGTCATGGTTCTCCTTGGTTGATCGCCGTGGATCAGGCGATCTCGGGGCGCATGCCGGGGCGGTTCCCGGCCACATCGAGCTGCACACCATCGATGCGAATCGGAGTGCCGTTCACGAGCACGTGGCGCACGCCGGTCGGCTCCTCCGCCGTGAGCCGCTCCGCATCGGCCGGGAAGTCACGCACGCGACGCGTCGGTCCGGTCCCGACGGTGGCCGGGTCGAACACGCACACGTCGGCCCAGCTTCCCTCGCGCAGATAGCCGCGACGCGTGAAGCCGAACATGTCGGCCGGCTCACCCGTGAGCTTGCGCACCGCGTGCTCGATGGGCATCACCGAGCGGTCGCGCACCCAGGTGCCGAGCAGGTCGGTGGGCAGGGGCGCGTCGCACAGCTGATCGACGTGTGCACCGGCATCGGAGAGCCCGAGCGCCACGTGCTCGTAGGTGAGCAGGTGCGCCACGGCATCGATCTCGTCGTTGGCGATGTAGGCGCGAAAGCGCGTTTCGAGGCCTTCGGCGAGCGAGACCTCGCACATCAGGTCGAGAGGGCTCACGCCGCGCTCGTCGGCGACCTCGGCCACGCGGCGACCCTGCAGGTCGGCGAAGCGCTTCGACTCCGAGATCTCGAACGTGTCCCAGCGCGGCTTCATCGGCGACTGCTCGAGATCGGCCGCGGCGAGCGCCCGCCACTCCGGATCGCGATACGCCGCCATGCGCACGGCGCGGCTCACCTTCATCAGCTCGCCGAACACCTTGCCCGTGTTGAGGCTGTAGGCGTCGGCCATCGTGAACTGCATCGTGAGCGGCCGCGGTGTCACCTGCGGCCACACCGGCGCCCCGTGCGCCACGCCCTGTTCGTGCAACGCGACCGGTTCGAGGTGCTTGCCGTTGGGGCTGGCGAACAGCGGATAGGTGAACGGCCGGCCCAGCCGCGGCGCCCACTCGTACACGTCGGCATAGGTGCACTGCGGACCCGGCGTGATCAGGATCACGCCCTTGCCGGCTTCACCAGCGGCTTCGAAGAGGGCGGCAACCTCGTCGGCCTCGGCGAAGCGGCTCGGCACCGGCTTGCCGTCGACGCCGCGGTGCGCGAACGAGAAGCTCGTGGAGAACCCGGCCGCGCCGGCCGCGATCCCCTCTCGGACCAGCGTGCTCATGCGCGCGATCTCGTCGGTGGTGGCGGCGCGCTCGTAGGCCGCGTCGCCCATCACGTAGAGCCGCAGTGCCGAGTGCCCGATGTAGGCGGTGAAGTTGACGTCGGTGCCCCGGCGGCTCACCGCGTCGAGGTACTCGGGGAAGGTCTCGAACTCCCAGGCGATGCCGGCCATCAGGGTGGCGGGGTTCATGTCCTCGACGTTCTCGAGGGTGCCCACGATCGCCTCGCGGTGCTCCGCGCGCGTGGGCGCGATCGAGAAACCGCAGTTGCCGGCGACGACCGTGGTGACCCCGTGATACGACGACGGCCGCAACGACGGATCCCAGAACACCTGAGCGTCGTAGTGCGTATGGATGTCGATGAAGCCGGGCGCGACCACGCAGCCCGACGCGTCGAGCTCCCGCTCAGCCTGCAGCCCGATGCCGATCTCGCGGATGACGCCATCGGCGATCGCCACGTCGGCGACGTAGCCGGGCGCGCCACTGCCGTCGATGACGGTGCCGCCGCGGATCACGAGATCAGCGGTCATGAGAGCTCCTCATCTGGATAGATCATGAACTCCAGCAGGTTGCCGTCGGGGTCGCGCACGTACACGCTCGACGCCGCCGCGCGGCGACCGCCGTCGCGTGCGACCGGGCCCTCGATGATCGTCGCGCCGACGCGGTCGAGCAATGCGGCCAGCTCCTCCGGTGAGCCGTTCCAGACGAAGCAGAGGTCGCCACACGGCGGCACCGCGGCCGGCGCACGCAGCGTGAACGCCTCGTGCTGCCAGACGCCAGGGCGATGGAAGTTGATCATCTGCTCACCGACGTAGACGGACACGACGCTGCGCTGCTCCAATACGTCGAAGCCGAGTGCGCGGTAGAACGCCACCATCGCGTCGGTGCTCTGCATCGGCAGCGAGACGTGGTCGAAGCCGCTCACTCCCCCGTTCGTCATCGTGGTCTGCTCCGTCGACTCAGGACGCCGGCGCGAAGCCGTACAGCTTGGCGCAGTTGGTGGCAGTGATCTTGAGACGGTCTTCGGCGGACAGCTTCCCGAGGGCTTCCTCGATCGCGCGTTGCGACTCCGGGAAGGTGCTGTCGGTGTGCGGGTAGTCCGACGCCCACATGCACGAGTCGGCGCCGAGCAGCGGGACGAACAGCTCGGCGAGCGGTTCCTCTTCGAAGGTGGCCATCACCTGGCGCCGGAACAGCTCACTCGG
>JADGOO010000026.1 GCA_017882905.1 Acidimicrobiia bacterium
AGCGCGACGAGGCCGGCCGCATCGGCGCGGCAGTGCGGGCCCTCACGCTGCGCGAGCGCCGCTACCCGGTGCCGATCGATGACGAAACACTGCTCCCGGCGGCACCACGCGGGCGCCGCGACGCACGCCGCGAGACGGAACCGGTCGACGCCGCTGACGAGGTTGTGCTCGCCGAACGGGCCGACGAGAGCGCGCTCGATACGACCGACGAGCGCGCCAAGCGCAGCCGACGAAAGGAACCCGACGTGCGCGCCGAGCGACCGGAGCGTGTGGAACACACGTACGTGAACCGTGACGCCATCTTGAACGACGCCGCGCACGGCCTCGGCGTGAGTGAGGCACAGCTGCGGCGCTGGATGCCGCCCGCCCAGTTCGACGCCTGGCTCGCCGCAGCAGTGAAGCAGTTCGAACCGCCGGCGACGCGCTCGCGGCGCTCGAAGTCGAAGCGCGCGAAGACACCGGTTCCCGAGCAGCATCAGGCACTCGTGCTCCAGCTGCAGGTCGACATCTTGAAGCGAGCGGTCGCGCACGACCGACGCTGATCGCTACGGCGCAGAGACCGGCTCGCCGCCGCGTTCCATGCACTGCACGTCGAACCAGATCGGTAGCAGATAGCGCACGTAGAACGCGCGAGTGACGAGATCGCCGGTGACGAGATCGTCGTAATCCTTGATCTGCACGCGCTCGTCTTGTTCCTGCCACTGCTTGCACTTCGCCAACCGGGCGTCGACTTCGGCGCGAGTGGAGTGCAGTAGTCCGAGGTGGTCATAGCCCGGCGACTGCATCGGCTTCGAGCTCTCAGCCAACAAGATGAAGTCGCCGTGCTCGCCGGTGAGCAGAATGTGGGTGAGCTGGCCGACGACCTCGGTATCGATGCCCGTCCACCCGAACACATCGCTGTAGAAGGCGTCGACCTCCTTGCGGAAGGTGTCGTCGAGGGTGCCGCGTGCGAACGTGAGCTCCATGTGATTGAACCGCATGGCTCGAGCGTAACGCTGCAGCGCGACACTGGCGCCATGCCTCGCCCCGTGCACCGCCGGCTCGCACGCATCGCCGCCCTGGCCGTCGCCGCGCTCGTGGTCTCGAGCACCGCCGCACTCGGCGGCACCACCTGGCCCGTGTACCACGGCGACGCGGCGCGAACTGGCAACGACACGAGCGAGCCGGCGCTGCTCCCCCTCGGCTCGGCGTGGACGGCGAACCTCGATCAAGCCGTGTACGGCCAGCCGACCGTGTTCGCAGGACGCGTGTTCGCGGCCACCGAGAACAACTCCGTGTACGCGCTCGACGCGCACGACGGTCATGTGCTGTGGACACGTCACCTCGGCACACCGGTGACGAACGTGAACGCGCAGGTCGGTTGCGGCAACATCGACCCGCTCGGCATCACCTCGACGTCGGTGATCGACACGGCCTCGGGAACGATCTTCGTGGTCGGCGCGATCCAGGACTCCTTGCGCCACATCCACCATCAGCTCTTCGGCCTCGACGTGCGCAACGGAGGCCTGCGCGTCTCGGTGAACGCCGATCCCGGCGGCGGGCAGGACCCGCTCTACATCCAGCAGCGCGCCGGTCTCGCGCTCGGCAACGGCCGCGTCTACATCGGCTTCGGCGGCTACGCCGGCGACTGCGGGCCGTATCACGGCTGGCTCGTCTCGCTCACCGAGGGCGGTGCCGCCAAGGTCGCGTTCGACGCCACGCCGCACACCGGCGAAGGCGCGATCTGGGCCGCGAGCGGACCGTCGATCGATTCGAGCGGCGCGGTCTACGCGGCCACCGGTAACCCCGACCCGAACCTCGCGACGCACGACTACGGCGAGAGCGTGCTGAAGTTCGATGCGACGTTGCACCTCCAACACGTCTTCCCGACGTTCCCTGGTGGCGACAACGACATCTCGTCGGTCGGGCCTGCGATCCTGCCCAACAACATGCTCTTCCAGATCGGCAAGCAGCAGACCGGCTACCTCCTCGATCGCAGCGGCCTCACGCAGCTCGGCCAGCTGCACGTGTGCAACGGCGAAGCGTTCGGTGGTACGGCCTTCGACGGCTCGCACCTCTTCGTGCCGTGCACCGATCACATCCAGACCGTCAACATCGACGTCACGCATCGCACGATGGCGCTCGGCTGGACGGGGCCCGCAACCGTCAACGCCGGACCGCCGATCCTCGCCGGCGGTGTGCTGTGGTCGGTCGACTGGGGCACGGGCGTGCTGTACGCGATGAACCCGGCGAACGGTGGCGTGTTCGCCACCTACTCGATCGGTGGTGTCCCCCACTTCACGTCACCGTCGGCGGCACTCGGCCTGCTGCTCATCGGCACGAACAGCGGCGTGCGCGCGCTCGCCGGTCCGTCGGGCGTCCCCCCGCACGCGCCGAGCGCTTGCGTATCGCCGACCGACCACAACGGCTACTGGATCGCCAGCGCCGACGGCAACGTGTTGCCGTTCGGCAGCGCGCCCAGCTGCGGTTCGATGGCCGGCCAACACCTCGCGCGGCCGGTGGTGGGCATCGCCGCCACACCGACCGCTGGTGGCTACTGGCTCGTGGCTTCCGACGGCGGCATCTTCGGGTTCGGCAACGCGCACTTCTACGGCTCGGCCGGTGGCATCCACCTCAACCGACCGGTGGTCGGCATGGCCGCGACGCGAACCGGCCAGGGCTACTGGCTCGTGGCCAGCGACGGCGGCATCTTCTCCTACGGCGACGCCGCGTTCCACGGATCGACGGGCGCCATCCACCTGAACCAACCCATCGTCGGCATGGCCCCCACACCAACCGGCCAGGGCTACTGGCTCGTCGCCGCAGACGGCGGCATCTTCACATTCGGCGACGCCCGCTTCTTCGGCTCCACCGGCGCCATCCACCTCAACCAACCCATCGTCGGCATGGCCCCCACACCAACCGGCCAGGGCTACTGGCTCGTCGCCGCAGACGGCGGCATCTTCACATTCGGCGACGCCCGCTTCTTCGGCTCCAC
>JADGOO010000203.1 GCA_017882905.1 Acidimicrobiia bacterium
ACGCCGCGTACGCGCGTGTGCTGAGCCAACAGCCTGCGCTCGCAGGGAGCCAGCGCGCCGGCGTGTCGGCCTTGCTGGCGCACCATTGGTACGCGGCCCACGAGCTCACCGCGGCGCTCGGTGCCTCGATCGACGCCGCGCTCGAGGCCGAACGGGTTGCCGCGGTGCCCGAGGCGCGCCAGCACTACGAGCGCGCGCTGAGCCTCTGGTCGCGCGCGCCGGGCGACCGCGCCGAGCTGCCGCTCGACCACCTCGAGGTACTGCGCCGCCTCGCCGACGCGGCCTGCTTGATGGCCGACTACGACCGCGCGCTGCATCTGATCGACATCGCGATCGGTGAAGCGCGCATGCTCGAGGATCCGCTGCGCGTGAGCGGTCTGCTCGAGCGGCGGGGCCGGTATCTGTGGGCCGACGGGTCGCCCAGCCTTGCGCTGCCCACCTACCACGAGGCGCTCACCACGTGTCCGGCCGCGCCGAGCGTCGAGCGCGCCCGTGCACTCGCGGCGTACGCGCAGGCGTTGATGCTCGTGTCGCGCTCGGCCGAGGCGGTCGTCGTGGGCCGCGACGCGATCGATGTCGCCGCCGCCACGGGCAACCGTGAGATCGGTGGGCACGCTCGCAACACGGTCGGCACGGCGCTGGCGGCGCTCACCAAGTTCGACGAGGGCATCGCGCTCTTGCGCGAATCGCTCGCCATCGCTCGCGACGTCGACAACCTCGATGACCAGTGCCGCTCGTACACCAACTTGTCGGAAATGCTCATGCAGAGCGGTCAGCTCGATGAGGCGCTCGCAGTGGCACGCGAGGGCGCCGCGTTCGCGCGCCAGCTCGGCTTCCACCGTGCCTACGGCAGCTACATGCTCGCCAATGCGGCGATGATCTCGTTGCAGCGCGGCGATTGGGACGATGTCGACGCGGCCACGAATGCGGCGCTCGCGCTCGACGCGCAGAGCATGGCTGCGCTGCGCGTGAACGCGGTTCGGGCTCGGCTCCTACTCGCCCGCGGCGACCTCGACGGCGCTGAACGTCACCTCACACCCGCGCTCGCCGCAGCCGCTCGGGCCGACGACGTGCAGCACGGCGCGCTGGTGCACGCGGCCCGCGCCGAGCTGCTCGCGGCGCGCGGCGACCGGATCGAAGCGCTCGAAGCCGCGGCGCGCGCCGTGCGCGCCACCGAGAACACCGACGACGCGTACTACGTGGAAGGGGCTACGCGCCTCGGCGTGGAGATCGCTGCCGACCTGGCCGACGACGCGCGAGCCCGCCGCGACGACGCCGGCGTCGCAGATGCCGTCGAACGCGCCGCGCCGTTCCTCGCTCGCGCCGAAGTGCTCGCCGCTCTCAGTGCCGCGGGTGAGCTGTCGCCGCGGACCCGAGGAGAGCTCGCAACGATCGTCGCCGAGCGCCGGCGCCTCGAAGGGACGCTCGACACAGATGCGTGGCGTGCCGCAGTCGAGTGCTGGCACACGATCGGCGAGCCGTACCCCGAAGCGCAAGCGAGCGTTCGCCTGGCTGCGGCACTGCTCGCGTCGCAGGCGCCGCGGGGCGAAGTGGAGGAGCAGCTCCGTGCGAGCGCCGCGTTGGCCGACGCATTGCGCGCCTCGCCACTGCGTGACGAGATCGGTCGCATCGCGCGATGGGCGCGCGTCGACCTCGATGTCGGCCTGGCGGGCTCGGAGTCGGGCGGATCCGAGGCGATTGCGCAAGCTCCAGCACCGTTCTCGCTGACGCGCCGCGAGCGCCAGGTGCTCGCGCTCGTGGCCGACGGCCGCACGAACCGCCAGATCGCCGACGCGCTCTTCATCAATGAGAAGACCGCGAGCGTGCACGTGTCGAACATCCTCGCCAAGCTGGAAGTTGCCAACCGGGGCGAAGCCGCCGCCGTCGCGCACCGCCTCGGCCTCACGAACGAGCAACCAGCGTGACGACCTCTCACAGGTGGAGAAGTCATCACGCGGGTTGGGTGGGTACGGTCGGGGTGTGAGCGGCGACCTGGACGACGAGCGTCCGCAATGGGGTGTGTTCGGGTTCTACGCCCTGGGCGCGCTCTTGGTCGCGGCGGGTATCGGCGCGTTCGTCGCCCACGATGCGGTGCTCGGCGTGCTCGCGCTCGGGCTCGCGATCGCCAGCCGCGTGACGGTGCAGCTGTTGCTCATGCGCACTCGTCGCGCTACGACGGATCGGTGAGCGGCGCGTAGGTGTCGGGACGGCGCGTCGTGAGGAACGGGAACAGCGCCAGCCAGTCGCCGCGCTGGTCGAGGTCGAGGTCGGCCACCAACACGGCCGGCTCATTGCGCGGTGCTTGCACCAGCACACGACCGTACGGGTCGCTGATGAACGACGAGCCGTAGAAGCGCAACGGTGGCTCGTCGCCGATGCGGTTGACGGCCACCATGAACGTGCCGTTCGTGATGCCGTTGGCGCGGATCACCTGCTCCCACAACGGCTCGGTGTCGAACCCGGGATGGTCGGGCTCCGAGCCGATGGCCGTGGGGTACACGATCACATCGGCGCCGGCGAGCGAGTACGCCCGGGCCAGCTCCGGGAACCACTGATCCCAGCACGTGGGGAAGCCGAGCTGCGCGCCGCCGAGCGGCACGACCGGATAGCCCGTGTCGCCTGGCCGGAAGTAGCGGTCTTCGTAGTAGCCGGCCGTCACCGGGATGTGCAGCTTGCGCGTGCGCGCCACGAGCGTGCCGTCGGGCGCGACCACGATGGCCGTGTTGAACCCGAGACCGTCACCGTCGTCGACCCGCTCGTAGAGCGACGCGTGCACGTAGACCCCGGTCTGCGCCGCGAGCGCGGCTGCGAACTCGTATGTGCGCCCGCCGGGAAGTGCTTCGGGTGTGGCGCCGACCGCGCTC
This sequence comes from Acidimicrobiia bacterium, assembly GCA_017882905.1. GTDB lineage: Bacteria > Actinomycetota > Acidimicrobiia > IMCC26256 > PALSA-610 > Chersky-683. The sequence continues at coordinate 2,865 of JADGOO010000203.1, forward strand.
GGCCCGTCGGCCGTGACGGCGAAGTACCGCGACAACGTGAGCTCTTGGAGGCACACCAGCGCGGCGCCCTCACCGGCCGCGATGTGCACACCCTCGCGCAAGGCCGCCTCGTGCACCTTCGGATCGTCGTGCCAGCGGTGCTGCACGGCCCCGATTCGGAACGGTGGGCGCGACGACGCCGATGACGCCGACGATGGCGACGGGGCGCCCGAAGCCGGAGCCACGCGCGCGGGCGAGTCGGGCACCATCCCGGCACTCGACACGAGCCGGATCGTCATGGCGCCGGAACCTGTTGGGTGATGCAGTGCACGCCCCCTCCTCCGAACGCGAGCACCTCACCGGGCACGCCGACGACGACGCGGTCGGGGAGTGCACCACGCATCGCGTCGAGCGCGGCCTCGGCGAGTGCGCCTGCTACCACTGGCACCACGACCCCTTCGTTGCACTGATAGAAGTTCGTCGGCGGCACCACCACGCGCTCGCCGCCAACTACTGCGTAGGGCAGCACATCCACTTCGCGCACCTCGAGCCCCGCGCCCACGAGCGCATCGGCGTTGCGCCGTAGACGTTCGTAGTTCGGGTTGGCTCGGTCAGCGGTGGTCTGCGCGACCACTACGCCCGGCGCGACGAACGCGGCGACGTTGTCGACGTGCCCGTCGGTGTCGTCGTCTTCCACGAGGCCGAACGGCAGCCAGACGATGCGGTCGGCTCCCAGCCACGTGCGCAGCGCGGCTTCGACGTCGGCCCGCGACATCGACGGGTTGCGGTTCGGGTTGAGCAGCACCTCTTCGGTGGTCACGAGCATGCCCTCACCGTCGACGGTGATCGCGCCGCCTTCCAGCACGAACGGACGGGCGTCGTACGTGGCCAGCCCGAGGTGCTCGCACATGCGCGTCGCGAAGCGGGCGTCTTCGCCGTACGGGGCGAACTTCTCGCCCCATGCGTTGAACGCGAACTGCACTCCGGCGCGATGCGCGCCCGATGCCTGCGTGATGACGATCGCGCCGATGTCGCGCGCCCATGAGTCGTCGATCGGCCACTCCACCACCTCGATCGGCCGGTCGGTGCCACACGCCGCGGTTGCCGCGTCGCCGTGCGACGGTCGCGCCACCATCGTGACCGGAACATGGCCGGCGATCGCGCGGGCCGTTGCCGCGTACTCCTGTTCGGCCGCCGCGAGCTGCGAACCCCACATCGATGCCCGCGTGGGCCACGCCATCACACAACGCTCCTGGCGAGCCCACTCGGCGGGCATGCGGAGCCCGTCGTCGGCGGGCGTGGCGCGATGCATCGCACCAGCGTACGAAGCGACGGCGGCACTCGCGCCGATGCCGCCCGCGACATCTCTCGCGACATATTCCGCGACACCTCTCGCGGCGCCGAGTTGAGGCGTCGAGTTGAGGCGTCGACGCCGGCCACCGAGAATGCGCCGGTGCGCTACGGCCTGACCCTTCCCATCTTCGACGCGCTCGCCGATCCCGCGCTGCTCGCCGAGCTCGCGAGCGAGGCCGAAGCCGCCGGGTGGGATGGCCTGTTCCTCTGGGATCATGTGTACTACCGCCGCCCGGCGCACGCGGCCACCGATCCGTGGATCGCGCTCGCCGCGATCGCAACGAGCACGGCGCAGATCACCATCGGACCGATGGTGACGCCGTTGGCGCGCCGCCGGCCTCAGATCGTGGCTCGCGAGGTGGTCGCACTCGATCGCCTCTCGCACGGACGTGTCGTGTTCGGTGTGGGTCTCGGGCTCGACGCGAGCGGCGACGAGTTCGTCCGCTTTGGCGAGGAGACGGACGTGGCGGTGCGGGCCCAGATGTTCGACGAGGCGCTCGGGCTCGTGACCGCGCTCATGTCGGGTGAGGCCGTCGACCACCGCGGTCCGCACTTCACGGCGACCGATGTCCGGTTCCTGCCGGCACCGTTCGCGGGTCGCGTCCCGATCTGGGTGGCCGCTCGGTGGCCGAACCGCCGACCGCTGCGCCGGGCCGCGGGCCACAACGGAGTGTTCATCATCGACATCGACGTCGCACAGCTGCGGGAGGCCTGCGCCTACCTTGCGATGATTCGTCCGGAAGGTCTGGAGGGCTTCGAGGTGGTCGTGCAGGGCGCGCCCGACAGCGATCCACGACCCTGGCGGGACGCCGGCGCCACCTGGTGGCTCACGACGTTCAGCGCGTTCGGTACCGACCCGGCGTCGGTCCGGCGCGTCATCGGCGCCGGCCCGCCGCGCTAGGAAGCACGCGGTGGCTGCCTCGTTGCGATGGCGTGATCCCGCGCGACAGGCCGCGTTCGGAGGCATCGTCGGGCCGCTCGTGTTCGTCGGCGGCTGGTTGGTGAACGGCGCGATCACCGAGCACTACTCACCGATCAACGACCCGATCAGCGATCTCGCCGGTGTGCACGCGCCGACTCGACTGGCGATGACGGCTGCATTCCTCGTGTTCTCGTGCGGGATGGCTGCGCACGCGTTCGCGTTGCGGCGCGCGATGAGCGGACCGTCATGGATCGCCGCTGCTGTGACCGGGCTCGCCACCGTCGGCGTCGCGGCATTGCCGCTGCATCACTCGTCCACCGTCGACACCGCACACGGGGTGTGCGCGGGGGTCGGCTACGCCTCGCTCGCGGCGACGAGCTTGCTGGCCGTCGTTCCGCTCGCGCAATCGGGCGAACACCGTTGGGCGCGCGGCGCACTCCTCAGCGGCGTGGCCACGGCGGGCGCACTCGCGTGCACGGTGGTCGCGCCGCACCATGGTCTGTTCCAACGTGTGGGGCTCACGATCGGCGACTGTTGGGTGATCGCGAGCGCGCTCGCGATCACCCAACGCGCCTGGCCGATCGTCGGGCCGGCGGCGTCTACGGCCGGCGGCCGCTGAGCGCGACCAAGCGGTCGATCGTGGGCGCCGCCGCGGCCACGCTCACCACGTCGGCGAACGCGACACCGTCGCGGGGCACGTTCGCGAGCAGCTGCTCGGCGAACGGGAACAGCACGTCGACGACGTCGCCCGGCATCGCAAGGTCTTGGCCGGTCGCCCGGGCGAGATCCCAACCGTGCGTCACCTGCTCGTAGCACGCGAGCCCCGGCACCATGCCGGCGGGCAACGTGCCGAACGGCAGCTCGGCCATCCGTTCACCGATACCCGGATCCGCGAACACGGCGGCGGCTGCTTGGCTGGCGTCGCGCTGCGCGGCCGCGGCGTCGCCGGCCGCGAAGTCGGGGACGCCACCCGACATGTCACCCAAGGGCTTGCCGGCCGCGGCATCGGCGAACATGTACTGACCGCCCACGATGTGGTTGATCAAGGCGCGGGTGTTCCAGCTGCTGCACGGGGTCGGCGCATCGAGCTGCGCGGGCCCGGTCGCGGCGATCAGCTCACCAGTGCGCGCGGCGGCCACCTTGTAGGCCTCGACGAGATCCATGTGACTCTCCCTCTCGGTATGTGGCGGCGGTCGTAGGGACCCGTCCGCCTGAGCCGCCGACCGATGCCGGCGCGCCACTCATCACCACGACGAACCGCCCGCAGGAAATCGACACGACAAGTCGGCGCGGCATCGCGGGCGCCGTTGCGGCGCCAGTTGGGTAGTGGTTGACTTGGCCCCGTGCGGGGTGGGCAGATCCTTGTCACGCTGATCGTGGTGGCGAGTGCAGGGCTCGGCGTCGGGGTCGCAGCGGGCCACGGCGGGGCCACGCCGGTGGCGGTGGCGCACCTGCATCGGCTGTTCGCCGTGCCGGTCGGCGACGGCTCGAGCAACAACACGCCGTCGGCTGCGGGCGGGGCCGTCTTCGTGAGCGCGTGCAACTCCGGCGGGTGCTCGCTCTCGCGGCGTAGCGAGACGAACGGCGCGGTCGTATGGCGTGCGAGCGTGGGTGTCGGAGCAACGAGTCCGCAGGTCGCCGGGTTGTCGGTCGTGGTCGCGACGCCGGCGAGTGTCGCGGCCTACGACGCCAACACTGGTCGTCGGCGGTGGAGCCACGCGACGGCAGCATCGGTCACTCAGCTCCTCGCCGACCCGACGCGCGTGTACGCGGCGGAGACCGCGGGCCAGGACATCACATATCCAGCTTCGATCGAGGTGTTCGACGCGACGGACGGGCACCGACTGTGGTCGAAGCCACAAGGCACATGGCAGACCGACCAGCTGCTCGCGCTCGCGGGCGCGGTCGTCGACGCGAACCACAGCGTCGGTCAGACCTTCCGCGGCGTCGACGAGTATGCCGCCGCCACCGGCCAGTTCATCCGGCGCGTGGCGCGCTGTCATGTGGGCGTCGTCGCGAACGGCTTGCTCTACAGCGGTGCGAGCGCGTGCGATCCGCACACCGGCAACGTCGTGTGGAGCGACCCGACCACGGGCGGCGCGGCCGACCCCGCGGTCGGCGGGCAGCAGCTCGACCTCCCGATCATCGACAGCCACGGCAACCCGGCTCTCCGTGCCTATGCCGCGACCACGGGCCTACGGCTCTGGACGCACGCGGCCACGCCGAACGGCGCATCGCCCAACAGTCAGCCGACGATCGCCGCCGGTGTGGTGTACGCGGCGACTGCCAGCTTTGCGCCGCCGAGTTCGTACCGGCGCACGCTCACGGCCTTCCGTCAGAGCGACGGTGCTGTACTCGCAGCCGTGAGCGTTCCTGGTTCGGCCGGCGCTCAGGCCGCGCCGCACGTGGTGATCGCGAACAGTGTCGTGTTGGTGCAGGTCGCCGGCGTGCTGTACGGGTACAGCGCCTGAGATCTCCGAATTCGGAGTGCCGTAGCATCGCACCTGTCGGCAGGCGGTGGGCCACGATCGTCTGAAGGGTGCAGATGGCGATTGACAGGGTGAGCAGAGGTGACGGCGTGTTGGCGCGGTTCGCGACGCTGAGCGACCGCGACGTGATCGACGCGCTGCCTTGGGCCGTGATCGTCACCGACCCTGAGGGCGTGATCCTGGCCTGGAGCAAGCCGGCCGAGAAGCTCTACGGCTGGGCCGCTTCCGATGTGGTCGGGCGCGCCGTGGCCGACGTCCTCGTCCCTGTCGAGGACCGCGCGCAAGCCGCTGAGATCTTCGGCTCGGTCTCCGCCGGTGCCGCCTGGCGTGGCGATTTCGGCGTGCTGCACCGCGACGGCGACATCGTGCGCGCGCATGTGATCGAACAACCGATCTTCGATGACGACGGCGACGTGGTCGCGGTCATCGTCTCTTCGGAAGACGTGGCCGACCGCCGGCTGCTCGAGCACCAGGCGGACACACTCGCCGAGCACCTTGCTCTCGCGCTCGACGCCGGCGGCTTCGGCACCTGGCGCTGGGACATCGCGACCGGCGAGACCATCTGGGACGCCAAGCTCGAGGCGCTGTTCGGGCTCGAGGCCGGTACGTTCGACGCCACGTTCGACGCCTACGTGGCGCTGCTGCATCCCGACGACGCCGACGATGTGCTCGCTGCCGTGCAGCGAGCCGTGCGCGACCGCACGCGTTACACCGTCGAGCACCGTGTGATCTGGCCCGATGGATCCCTGCACTGGCTGCAGGGCAAGGGCCAGGTGACCGTCGATCTCGACGGCACCGTGACCGGAACGATGGGTTGCGTCGGCGACGTCACCGAGCAGATGCGCGCAGCGCTCGAGCGAGAGCGTGCGATCGAGGCGGCGCTCGAGGCGGCCGAACGTGATCGGGTGAGCGCGCAACGGCTCGCGTTCCTCGGTGAGATCAACGAGGCACTCGCGAGCGCGGCCACCCGCGCCGACGTGATGCGCAATGTGACGCGCGCGTCGGTTCCGGCCCTCGGCGATTGGTGCGCGATCTTCGTGCTGGCCGACGAGCGGGCCACGATCCCCGATTTCGAGATCGCGCACAGCGACCCGGCAATGGTCGCCTACGCCAAGGAGCTCCAGGAGCGCTTCCCGTACGATCCGTCGGCGGCCACCGGCGTTCCCAACGTCATCCGGACCGGCCAGAGCGAGTTCCATCCGCGCATCGACGACGACGTGATCGCCGCGGCTGATGCTTCCGACGAGGCGCGCGACATCGTTCGTTCGATGGGCTTGAAGAGCTCGATATCCGTTCCGTTGCGCAAGGCGGGTCGCGTGCTCGGCGCGTTGCAGTTCGTGAACACAGAGTCGAGCCGTGCCTACACGTCCGACGACTTGGCGCTGGCGCAGGCCGTGGCCGGCCGCATCTCGTCGACGCTCGAGAACCGCCGGCTCGCCGAGCATCAACGCGACATCGCTACCACGTTGCAGGCCAGCTTGCTGCCGGGAACGCTGCCGTCGATCCCCGGTATCGACATCGGTGTGCGCTACTGGGCCGCGGGTGAGGGCACCGTCGTCGGTGGCGACTTCTACGACGTGTTCGATGTGGCCGACGGTCGCTTCGCGGCGGTGATCGGCGACGTGTGCGGCACCGGTCCCGAGGCGGCCGCACTCACCGGCCTGGCGCGCCACAGCATCCGGGCGGCCGCATGGAACGGCGCCGATCCGGCCGGCGTGCTCAGCCAGCTCAACAATGCCGTCTATCGCACGGGCCAAAAGACGTTCTGCACCGCGCTCTACATCGCGCTGCAGCCCACAGCCACCGGAGTGCGGCTCGATGTGGCCGCCGGCGGCCACCCGCTGCCGATCGTGTGCCGCGCCGACGGCCGGTGCGAGACGATCGGCATGCCGGGCACGCTGCTCGGGTTGCTGCCCGACGCCACATCGACGGTGGTGAGCGCAGAGCTGGGTGCCGGCGACACGATCGTGCTCTACACGGATGGCATCACCGATGTGCGCCCTCCCCACGATCTCACCGCCGAGGCGATGGAGCAGATCGTCGCGCGGGCCGCGACCCACGCCGCGACCGCTGACGACGTGGCCAGCAACCTCGGTGCCGCGATCGACGCAGCGCTCGCGTTCAGCGCCCGCAACGACGACATCGCGGTACTCGTGCTGAAGGCCGTCGCCGCCGCCTGAGCTTGCTCGAGCGCACGGGTCGCTCTGCGACCCCTGCGTTCACCAGGACCGCGTCAGGTGCGCGCCCGCCGCCGGCAGCTCGCAGCGCGTCAGTCGCCGTTGGCCTGCGCGAGGCACACGGGGAACACCGCCGCGGCGCCGGCCTCGCGCAGCAGCGCACCGACCACCGTCATCGTCCAGCGGCTGTCGACCATGTCGTCGACCACGAGAACCGGACCGTTCGCGACCGTGCCTGCGATCGCGAACGCGTCCTGCACGTTGGCCCACTGCTGCGCGCTGTTCTCCATGTCGGCCTGCGGTGGAGCGTCACGCACCTTGCGCACGACCGGCCGGTACTCGAGGCCGAGCCGCACGGCGAGCCGTCGAACGAGAGAGTCGACGGCGTCGGGGTGGCGTTGCGATGGCACACCCGTCACCCACGTGGGCCGGGGCTGCGGCCGCCACGCGCGCACGAGCCGGGCAAGCGACTCGACCAGCTCGTCGGAGAAGTGCTCCGCCGTTGTCTGTTGGCGGACGTGCTCGCCGAAGCCGCCGTCGCCGTACACGCACAGCGCCTTGCCCGGCTCGGTGCGCAGCGCCGGTGCGATGTTCGACCCGTTGGGCCAGCGCTTGCGGGCCTCGAAGTCGACGTCGTGGCCTCGGAGGAACGCGACCGCGGCGCGAGCCCGCTCGGGGTCGATCTCCACGGCGAGCGCCGGAGCGCCGAGACATCGGCTGCACCGACCGCACGGTGCCGCGGCGGGATCGTCGAGCTCGCGGCGCAGGTGCTCCATGAGACACTCGTCGCCGTTCAGGTAGGCGCGCATGCGCTCCTGTTCGGCGCGGCGTTGCGCGGTGACCCGTTCGACGCGCTCGGCCGGGTACTCCCAGGCTTGCGCCGTGCGTTCGTAGCGCGCACCCGTGCGCGCGATCGCACCATCGACCTCGAGCTGCTTGAGCATGTTGGTGAGCCGCGTGCGCCGCACGTTGACGGCGGTCTCGATCGCCCCGATCGCGAGGGGTTCGCCGGCGTCGGCGAGCAGCTCGACCACGCACTGCGCGTGCTCTCGTGTGGGGAACGCCGTGCTGATGAACCAGTCCTGGATCTGTGTGTCTTCGGAGCCGGCGAGCAGGATCCCGTGCGCGTGATCGAGGCCGCGCCCGGCGCGCCCGACCTGCTGGTAGTACGCGATTGCGGAGCCGGGAGACTGGAAGTGCACGACGAACGCGAGGTCGGGCTTGTCGTAGCCCATGCCGAGCGCGGCGGTCGCGACCACGGCCTTCAGCTCGTTGCGTTGCAGGCGCATCTCGACGTCGTGCTTCGCGCCCGAGTCCTCGCCGCCGAAGTAGGCCGCGGCGGCGATGCCGCACGACTGCAGCCATTCGGCCACGAGCGTGCAGTCGCGCACCGTGAGCGTGTAGACGATGCCGCAGCCGTCGAGGCGGGGGAGCGCGTCGGCGAGCCAGGCGAGACGTTGCGCTTGGGTCGGAAGGTGCACCACGTCGAGCGCGAGGCTCTGGCGGTCGAGCGGCCCGCGCAGCACGAGCAGCTGGCCGCCGTCGGCTGTGCTCGCGCCCATCTGCTGCACGATGTCGTCGACGACGCGGTCGTTCGCTGTGGCGGTGGTGCACAGCACGGGCACGCCGGGGGGCAGGTCGTCGAGCACGCGAGCGAGGCGGCGGTAGTCGGGGCGGAAGTCGTGGCCCCAGTCGCTGATGCAATGCGCTTCGTCGATGACGAAGAGCCCCACACGACGTGCGATCTCGGGGAGCACCACGTCGCGGAACTTCGGGTTGGCGAAGCGCTCGGGCGACACGAGCAGGATGTCGACGCGATCGTCGCGGAGGTCGGCGGTCACCTGCTCCCAGAGGTCTTTGTTGTCGCTGTTGATCGTGGCCGCGCGCACCCCGCCGCGCTCGGCCTGCTCGATCTGGTTGCGCATGAGGCCGAGCAGCGGCGACACGAGCAACGTGGGACCGGCACCCTCGGCGCGGAGCAGCTTCGTAGCGACGAAGTAGACGGCGCTCTTGCCCCAACCGGTGCGCTGCACGCAGAGCACGCGCCGGTGCTCGGCGACCAATGCCGAGATCGCCTCGAGCTGGCCGCTTCGAAACGACGTGGCGACGCCCACGATGTCGCCCAGCGCGGCGTGCGCGCGGTCTTCGAACGAGGTGGCCATGCCACGATCATCGCACCAGGTTGAGACAACCCCCGGACCGTCAGTCAGACGATGCGGTGTTCCACGATCCGTGCGAGTGGCGCTGATGGGCGATGCGCGTGGCGATGCGGTCGAGGCGGGTGCCGCTCAGCTGCGAACCGCCCTGCTGCAGGCCCTGCTTGATCGTGTCGATCAGCTTCTGCTCCGACACGCCCTTGCCCGCCGCCACCGTGGAGAGGTTGCTCGCCTGTGCGACCGAGCTGTCGAGCTGCGGACGGCTCATGCCGAGCAGGGCGCTCGTGTCGTTCATGGCGTACTGCCACTGCCCGTCGAAGCGTCCGCCCGCGATCGGGCTCGCGCCCGAGGCCGTCACGCCCGGGAGCTGGCCACCGATGCCGTTCACGTTCATGGTCATTGCCGCGTCCTCCGTCCGCCGGTGCTGTCACCTCGGCGGGACGGCATGCCGCTTGAGTCCGAGCGGTCGCCTCTTCGGAAACTCACACCCTGCTCTCACCATCGAGCACTGCAGATGGTCGCCGCACGGTCGATCGGACGTGGTGATGGCCGCTACGTCGGGCTACGCCGCCGCGCGCTTCGAGGTGATGGGCACCACCGCTGAGGTCGTGGTCGTGGGCGGGGCGTCCGACGCGCTCGTCGCCGATGCCGTCGCGCTGCTGCACGAGCTGGAGGCGCGGTGGAGTCGCTTCCGTTCCACCAGCGAGATCGCGGCACTGAACCTGCATGCCGGCGACTGGGTCTTGGTCTCGGCGCCGACGTTCGCGTTGGTGCGCCTGGCGACGGTGGGCTGGCGCTCGACCGGGGGCCGGTTCGATCCCACCGTGCTCGGTGACCTGATCCGTGCCGGCTACGACCGCACGTTCGTCGACATCACTCCCGCATCGGCGGCGCACGCACGCTCGGACCTCCGACTCGGTTGTGCCGCCATCGATCTCGACGATGTTTGGTGTCGTGTGCGATTGCCGCTCGGTGTCGGTTTCGATCCGGGTGGCATCGCGAAGGGACTCGCCGCCGACATGGTCGCGGAGAGCGTGCGCGACGCCGGTGCCGATGGCGCGTGCGTGAACATCGGCGGCGACGTACGCGTCACCGGTGCCGCTCCGGGCTCCCACGCATGGACGGTGGAGCTCGACTCCGACGCCGCGAGCGACACGGAAGACGCCAATGCGCGCCCGAGTGTGCTGCTGCTCGAGGGCGCGGTGGCCACGAGTGGCACGACCGCGCGATCGTGGACGCGCGTCGGTGCCGAGCAACATCACGTCGTGGACCCTGCGACCGGTCGCCCGGCGCGCGGCGCCGTGTGCCGCGCCACGGTCGTAGCCCCGTTGGGCTGGCAGGCCGAGGTGCTCACCAAGGCGCTCTTGCTCGCGGCGCCGTGCGACGGTCTCGAGATGGCGAGCGCGCACGGGGCGGCCGCTCGTATCGTCACCGTCGACAACGAGACGCTCGCCACGCCTGGTTGGCCGGCGGATACCCGCGCCGTCGCGTCGCAGCAATCGGGGTAGACCGACGGCATGCCCGATGCCGAGTCCGTGATCGCTGCCCGCGTTGCCCATGTGCTGCGCCATCCGCTCGAGGCGGTCACCGCCGAGACGGTGCACCGTTCGCACCACGCATCGGCGTACATCGAGGCGGGCGTCACCGAGCACTTCATCGTGGAGTACCAGCGCAACCTCGGCTACGCCGGGCAGGTGCTCGCGAAAGGCGTCCTCAACGACTGCGAGCGCGACTTCGCGCAGCTCACGGCCTGGTTCGGCGGCCTCGTACCGGCCGGCCTGCCGTTCCGCGTCTCGGTCGTGCGCGGTTCGTTCGGCGCGTTTCACGACACGTGCGCTGATACGCACATCCGCTGCGCGGCGTTCAACGGTCACAACGCCGAGCTGGTCGAGATGTTGAACGTGGCCGAGGTGATCGAGGTGTTCTCGGCCGCGCAGAACGCAGGCTGGAACTGCGGCGCGAGCAACGGTGAAGGACTGTCACGAGTGCTGGCCACCGAGCTGCACCCGAGCCAGCTCGACGGCTTCGCCACCGCCGCCGATTGGCTCAACTCGTCGCGCGGCAACTTCGTCGATCACACGGAGCCCACCGACGTCGATGCGCACTCGACGGGCTGTTCGGTGCTGTTCCTCAACTACTTGCACTACCAGCTCGGTCACGACTGGACCACGATCGTTGCGCACGGTCGCCCGACGCTGGGCGCCACGTACAAGGCGATCGAAGGTCACGACGATGGTTGGCCGCGCTTCTCGGCGTTGGTTTCGCGGCACTACCGGCCGGGCATCCACGCGCATGTGCCGGGCGACAACATCTTCCCGCTGATGGAGTAGCGCTCGTAACGGGGCAGAATCGCGGGCATGGACTGGAAGCTCGAGCTGATCGTCGTGCCCGTCTCCGATGTGGATCGGGCCAAGGCGTTCTATGTGGAGCAGGTCGGCTTCGGCCTCGACGTCGACTTCTCCGCAGGCGACTTCCGGGTCGTGCAGCTCACGCCGCCCGGATCCGCGTGTTCGATCGCGCTCATGCAGAACGTCGACGCGGCGGGTTCCTTGAACGGACTGCATCTCGTGGTCGCCGACATCGACGCGGCGCACGCCGATCTGATGGCACGGGGCGCGGCGGTCAGCGAGCCGTACCACTTCGACGCGGGGGGCCAGGTTCCGGGCCACGAACCGCAACGCGCCGACTACGGCACGTTCATGTCGTTCGACGATCCCGACGGCAACGGCTGGCTCGTGCAAGAAGTCGGCCACCGAGCCCAACCAGCGTGACGATCTCTCGACCCGCGAGAGGGGTCTTCGCGCTGGCTCGTGGCGTGCGACCTAGCGGTCGAGGACGAAGCTCGAGATCTCGTCGGCGAGCGCTTCGGGATCGCACACGTCGCCCGCGATGGCGAGCCGGAACAGCAACAGCGACGGACCGACGTCGGTGAGCAGATCGAGCTGGGGGTCGTCGCTGCCGCGCGCCGCGGCGATGAGCTCGCGCAGGCGACCGCGCATCTGCGCGAGCGCCGTGCCGCGGAAGCTCTCGGCCACGGCCGGCTCGCTGCGCATGCTCGCGAGGAAGCCGATGAGGTCGCCCTTGGCGTTGAGATCCCGCGCCATGCCACGGAACGCGGCGACCACGTCGGCGCGCGGGTCCCCGGTGGAGGGGAACTTCTCGCTCGTGCCTCGCCCGCACTCGAGCGCATCGATCACGAGCGCCTGCTTCGTGGGCCAGCGCCGGTAGATCGTGCCGAGGCCCACACCGGCGTGCTCGGCCACGTCTTGCACGCGCAAGCGGTCGTAGCCCGTGTCGTGGAGCAGCTCGAGCACGGCGTCGAGGATCGCAGGAGTGCGGTCGGCGTCGAGCGGCCGGCCTCGCCGGACGATGGTGGCGAGACCCGGGTCGGGGTCGGGGGCCGCGCCCGCGCCGGGGGTGGTGACCGGTGTGGCCGCCGCTTTCGGTGCAGGCACCATGAACAACACTGTACCGGATCTGACGACTTCCGGAAAGTATTTCTTCCGGAAGCATTGACTTCCGTATGTCGCGGCGCCGATACTGCAATGGACGTTTTCGGAAATACCCGTTGCAGGAGCTCACCGTGTCTCGATCCGGCCCCACCACCATCCGGCCCGCTCGGTCCCGTGCCGCCGCACTTGACCCCGTCGCACCTGGCGCCGCCGGCCACCCCAACCGCTGGCTGATCCTCGCCGTGCTGTGCACGAGCCTGGCCACCGTGATGATCGCCAACGCCTCGCTGAACAACGCGCTGCCGGCCATCGCCGAACAGCTCCACGCCTCCACCAGCGACCTCCAGTGGATCGTCGATGCCTACTCCTTGGTCTTCGCCGGCCTGCTCTTCGCCGCCGGGTCGCTCGGTGACCGCTTCGGCCGCAAGGGCGCGCTGCAGCTCGGCCTCGGTGTGTTCCTGCTCGGCGCCATCGGCGGCGCGCTCTCGAGCACCGCCACGCAGGTGATCGCCGCCCGCGGTGTGATGGGCGTGGGGGCTGCGTTCGTGATGCCGGCGACGCTGTCGATCATCGTCAACGCCTTCCCGAGCCACGAGCGCGCTCGGGCCATCGCGATCTGGACGGCCACGGCCGGTGCCGGGGGCGCGTTCGGTCCGCTGGCCAGTGGTCTGCTGCTCGCACACTTCTCGTGGAGCGCGGTGTTCCTCGTGAACGTGCCGGTGGTCGTGATCGCGCTCGTGAGCGGAGTGCGGATCCTCCCCACATCGCGCGACGTCAACGCGACGCGTGTCGACGTGGTCGGCGCGCTGCTGTCGATCGTGGGAATCGGTGGTCTCGTGTACGCCATCATCGAAGCGCCGTCTCACGGTTGGCTCTCGAGCCCGACACTGCTCGTGGCCGGCGGCGCGGTCGCGCTGCTCGCCGCGTTCGCGTGGTGGGAGCTCCACACGCCGTCGCCGATGCTCGATCTGCGCTGGTTCCAGCATCGGGCGTTCAGCGTCGGGAGCCTCGGCATGATGCTGTCGTTCTTCGCGCTCTACGGGATGATGTTTCTCCTCACGCAGTACCTCCAGCTCGTGAAGGGCTACAGCCCGCTCGCGGCGGCAGTGAGGCTGCTCCCGATCGCCGGCGTGATGATGGTGGTGTCGCCCCAGGCTCCTCGTCTCGTTGGCCGGTTCGGCACGCATCGTGTGGTCGGTACTGGTCTCGGCGTGCTGGCCGTCGGTGCGTTGCTGTTGAGCCGGGTGTCGGTGGCCACGAGCTACTGGGCGATGGCCGCCGCGATGATCGTGATGGTTGCCGGCATGTCGGTGTCGATGGCGCCGCTCACCAACTCGATCATGTCGGGTGTGCCGCGTGACCGGGCCGGTGTCGGCTCGGCGATGAACGACACCACTCGCGAGCTCGGTGGTGCGCTCGGGGTGGCCGTGCTCGGAAGCATCCTCACATCGCAGTACGGCAGCACCCTCGCACCCTCGTTGAAGGGACTGCCGGTGGCGGCAGGCGCAGCCGCGCACGGCTCACTCGCCGGTGCGTTGCAAGCCGCCACGCAGCTCGGCGCCAAGGGCGGTGGCGCACTCGCCGCCGCAGCGCGGCATGCCTACGTGACGGGCATGGGCGCCGCGTTCCTCGTGGGCGCGATCGTGATCGCGGTCGCGGCGGTGGTGGCCCGCCGGTTCCTGCCTGCGGTGGTGGAAGACGCCGACCACGGTGGCGAGCCGACGGTTGCCGACCTCGACGCCGGGCGAGTCGACGTCGACGGTCTCGAGCTCCTCACCGCCTAGCCGATGGTGCGAGTCGGGTTCAGAAGACGATGAGCTGGCGAGCCACTTCGCCTGCCTTCAGCGCGGCGAAGCCGTCGTTGATGTTCTCGAGCGGCATGCTCCCGCTCACCAGCTCATCGAGCTTCAGCTTCCCGGCGAGGTACCACTCGATGTACTGCGGCATGTCGAAGCGGAAGCGGTTCGAGCCCATGTTCGAGCCCTGCAGCCGCTTCTCCATGAGCAGCTGGAAGCCGTCGATCTCCACGGTCTCTCCGAGCGGGATCATGCCGATCACCGTGGCCGTGCCACCCTTGCGCAGCATGTTGAACGCCTGCTGGGCCGTGGCCTTCAGCCCAATGGCTTCGAACGCATGGTCGACGCCACCACCTGTGAGCTCGATGACAGCCATCGCGGCATCGGTGCTCGACGCGTCGATCACGTCGGTGGCGCCGAAGGTTCGTGCGAGCTCGAGCTTCGATGCGACTCGATCCACGGCGATGATGCGCCCGGCACCGACCAGCGCGGCAGCTTGAATCGCGTTGAGCCCGATGCCACCGCATCCGATCACCGCGACGAGCTCACCTGGGCGCACGCGCGCCGTGTTGATCACCGCGCCGACGCCGGTGGTCACACCGCAACCGATCAACGCGGCTTTGTCGAGCGGCATGTCGGGACGGATCTTCACGAGATAGTTCTCATGCACGAGCAGCTGCTCGGCGAAGCTCGACAGATCGAAGAACTGGTGCACGGTCTCGCCGCCGCGCCGCAGTCGCGGTGGCCCCGCAGGGTCGGGGCGCAGGCCGTCGTGGTCGCACAGGTTCGGGCGGCCCGACAAGCAGAACGCGCACGTGCCGCAGAAGCCACTGATGCACGAGATCACGTGATCGCCCGGCTTCAAGTAGGTGACTTGCGAGCCGACGGCTTCGACCACGCCGGCCGATTCGTGGCCGAGCACCGCGGGCACCGGGCACGGGTACTTCGCCTCCATGAAATGGAGGTCGGAGTGGCACAGTCCGGCGGCGACGGTGTGCACGAGCACGTCGCGCGGGCCGAGTGCGCCGAGCTCCACATCGTCGATCACGAGCTCGCCGGGACAGCTTTCGAGCACAGCAGCTCTCATGGCAGTGACCGTAGCGATCCGGGCCGTGCGGCGACAGTCCGCAGTACGATCGCGGGGCATGCAGGTGATCGGGGCGGGGCTCGGTCGAACTGGCACCACATCGCTCAAGCAGGCGCTGGAGCTCTTGTTGGGCGGCCCCTGCTACCACATGATCGAAGTGCGCGAACGCCCGGAAGACCCCGACGTGTGGGGGGATGCCTACGCAGGACGGCTGCCGGAGTGGCGCGACTTCTTCGCCGGCTACGAGGCCGAGGTCGACTGGCCCGCGTCGCCGTTCTGGAGCCAGCTGAGCGAGGTGTTCCCCGACGCGATCATCCTGCTGTCGGTGCGTGACGCCGACTCCTGGTGGACGAGCGCGTCCAACACGATCTTCCCCGCGCTCGCCACGTACTTCGCCGACGATGCCCCCGACGACGGCTGGACGCGCATGGGGCGCGGGATGATGAACACGTTCACTCCCGGTTGGCGCGACGAGACAGGGGCCAAAGCCGCGTTCCTTGCGTACAACGATCACGTGCGCGCTACCGCGCCGGCCGACCGGCTCGTCGAGTGGCGAGCGAGTGACGGGTGGGGCCCGATCTGCGCGGCACTCGGGATCGACGTGCCCGATGCTCCGTTTCCCCACGAGAACACCACCAAGGTGACACGCGCCGAAATCGGTCTCGACCCGCTCTGACCAACCTCCGGTGTCTCCGTGCCGGGCTCTTCGACGACCGGTTAGCGTCGGCGAATGACTGGTTCGCTCATCCGGGTCGGGGTGCTGCACGATTTCCCGACGTCCGACGAGGGCCGCTCGTTCGAGCGCTACGTGCGCATGGGCATGCAGCCCGTGATCGACTCGGGGCGACTCGACGACGAGGTCGAGATCATCCACGCGGTCGGTCTCGGGCTACCCCTGCCCGGCGGGTCCGCTCACGCGGTGCAACAGGCCTTCGCGTCACTCGTCGACCAAGGTGTGGTCGCCATCCTCGGCCCCGCGATCTCCGACAACGCGATGGTGGTGCGACCGCTCGCCGACGCCGCGTCGGTGCCGACGCTGAACTACACGGGATCCGAAGAGACCCGCAGCGAG
Source organism: Acidimicrobiia bacterium (assembly GCA_017882905.1). Lineage (GTDB taxonomy): Bacteria > Actinomycetota > Acidimicrobiia > IMCC26256 > PALSA-610 > Chersky-683. Next base: position 19,348 of record JADGOO010000203.1, read on the forward strand.
TACGGCTTCCAGTTCCAGATCGGGTCGCTCGAAGACGAGCCGTCGTTTCTCGCGCAGAACCTTGCCGACCGCGGGCTCACACGCGTGGCCGTCGAGCGCGACCGGTCGTACGTGGGCCGGCGGATGGCCGCGTTCTTCGACGACGCGGCCTCCGTTGCGGGGCTGACGATCACGGCGCGTGTCGACGCGCAGGCGATCGTGTTCCTCGGTATGTGGGACGCGGCGCGCGAGCTCGCCGCGCAAGGCGTCGATGTGCCCGTGGTCGGCAACTCGGCGTTGATCTACGGCCATCACGATCCACAAGCCGCGCTCGCCTGGGAGGGCTGGGCGTATCCGGACACTGTGTCGGAAGACAACCGGATCTACGCGGCGCTCGGCGACGTGGGCCCGGGTGTTGCCGGTCAGTTCGACATGGGTCGGCTGCTCGGCGAAGCGCTTGCACGCGCCCGCGTCGCGACCGGACCCGGCATGCTCGACGGCTTCGAGCAGGTGAAGGCGATCCCGTCGGCCACCGGTGAACCGGGCACGCTCATGGGATTCGGGCGCTGCGAGCGGGGCGCGCTCAAGGGCCGCTATCTCGTCGTGCGGCAGTGGCACGCGGGCCGCACCGTGGCGTGGCGCTGAGCGCTCCCAGTAGCCGACAACACCAGGTGGTGGCCCTGCGGCACGACAGTTGCGTAGACCCGTCCACCTGAACCGCAGGCCGTGCTCCGCCGGAGCATGGAGGCGCTCGCCCGGGCCGACTCTGTGGCCTCCGACACCCTGAGGTCCCGCGCCCGCGGACGCGTGGCAGGCTGTTGGTGTGCGCCCTCTGACGTCCCGCCGTACCTCACCGCGCGCTGCGCGCCGACTCGCTGCGGCCTGTGTCGGCGCGGTCGCCTTCGTCGCCGGCGTCCCACCGGCATCGGCGACGGTTGCGGTGCAGCAGGTCTCCGTCGACATCACCGGATCTCGCAGTGCCGCGAGTGGTGCCCAACACGACACCGAGGTCGAGCCGGTGACGGCCACGTGGGGTTCCACGATCGTGGCGACGTTCCAGGAAGGTCGCTTCGCAAGCGGCGGCAGCGGCGCGGCTGCGGCCGGTTTCGCAACCTCGCTGAACGGCGGCGGCACCTGGATCACCGGGGTCCTGCCCGGCGTGACCACGTCGAGCACGCCGGCGGGTGTGTACCCGCGCACTGTGAACATGACGGTGGCGTACGACGCGAAGCACGCGCAGTGGCTCATCACGAACAACGTGTCGTCGTTCACCGGTGTGCACTGGTACTACACGGCGTTGCTGGTGAGCCGTTCGAGCGACGGCGTGCACTGGGGCACCCCTGTGACGGCGGTCATCGGCCCGAACCCGCCCTCGATCCGTCCCGACAAGGGTTGGATCGCGTGTGACAACACGCCGACGAGCCCCCACTACGGACGCTGCTACGTCACGTACATCTCGCAGGCGCTCAACCGCCGTTTCCAGATGGTGCACTCCGACGACGGTGGCCAGACATGGACGGCTCCCGTCGGCACCGCATCGAACGCGGTCGGCTATGACCCCATCCCGATCGTGCGCGCCGACGGCACGGTGTTCGTGGTCGGCACGGCCAACCTGCTGACGCAGGTGGTCGCGTTCCGATCCACCGACGGTGGCCTGTCCTGGACCGATCCTGTGCTCGTGAGCAACATCCAGCTGCACACGCTGCCCGCCAGTCTTCGCACGCGCTCGAAGCCCTCGGTCGCGATGGATGCTGCCGGCGTTCTGTACGTTGCGTGGTACGACTGCCGCTTCCGGAGCACCTGCTCGAGCAACGACATCGTGGTATCGCACTCGAGCGGCGGTGTGACGTGGACGGCGCCGAAGCGCGTGGCCGTCGACGCCACCACGAGCGGGATCGATCACTTCGTCGCCGGGCTCGGGGTCAAGCCGGGAACTTCGGGTGCCACCGCGCGCCTCGACCTCGTGTTCTACGAGCTGCGCGCGGCATCATGCAACGCGTCGACGTGCGCGATCGATGCGGTCACGACCCATTCGACGAATGCCGGCGCCACCTGGTCGGCGCCCGTTCGCCTCGACAGCACGCCGATGCGCACATCGATGCTCCCGAACACCACCATCGGCTTGATGCTCGCTGACTACCACACGGTCGCGTACAGCGCCGGCGTCCCGTGGGCCGCGGTCGTGATGGCCACGGCCAAGACGGCCACCTTCCATGAGGCGATCTACGGCGCCCGCCTGAGCTGATCCCGCGCTCCCCGAAATGCTTGCGCGCGCTCGCGCCGGATGCGATGCTGCGCGCCACATTCAGGCGCGGGAGTCCGGGGGGACGCGATGCGACGCAAGCTCGGGGTGTTCATGGTCGCGCTCGGCATGGCCGGCGCGGCGTTCGGGACCAGCATGCCGACGGCCCATGCTGACGGACCGGGAGTCGGCGCGCCGTGGATCGTGAGCGTCGGCGACTCGGCGATATCGGGTGAAGCAGGCCGCTGGGCCGGGAACACGAACGGGAGCTCGAGCACCATCGACGCGCTCGGCCCCACTGCGTACTACGACAACGCTACGAACACCGCCGAGACCATTCCCGGCTGTCACCGTTCGAAGTCGGCCGAGGTGTACATCGGCAACGGCGTCAACGGCATGAACCTGGCCTGTTCGGGGGCCCGCACCTACACGCAGACGCCGGGCTCCGGTGACTTCAAGCCCGGTCTCGACTTCTTCAGCGACTCGAGCGGTCACCAGGGCCAGGCGCTGATGCTGCAGCAGTTCGCGGCCACGCACAACGTGAAGGCCGTGACGGTGCTCATCGGTGCCAACAACTATGGCTTCGCCGACATCGTGCAGACGTGCATCGAGGACTTCCTGCTCTCGCCGTCGTGGTGGCCCAACTACTGCAACGACGATTCCAATGTGAAGGCGTACTTCACGTCGGCGAACGTCGCCGCGCAGACGACGGCCATCAAGGGTGCGATCCTCAACGTGCGCCAGGCGATGCTCAACGACGGCTACGCCGACAGCTCCTACAGGATCATCGTGCAGACGTACTCATCGCCGATCCCGAACGGTGCGGGTTTCCGGTACTCGCAGTCGGGTTACACGCGCCAGGCCACGGGCGGCTGTGGCTTCTGGAACAAGGATGCCGACTGGGCCAATGCCACGGCAGTGCCCACGATCGACAGCTCCGTGAAGAACGGCGCCGCGCAGACCGGCCTCACGAACTACGTGCTGCTCGATGACCAGAACGCGTTGGCGGGTCGCCGCTTGTGCGAGAACACCGTCGGATTGTTGGAGGAGAAGGGCGTCGCCAGCTGGCAGAGCGCCGGCGCGGTCGACAAGACCGAGTGGGTGGATCAGGTGCGCACGGCCACGACCCTGTTCGGTCCGTACCAGCTCCAAGAAGATGCCCACCCGAACTACTGGGGGCAACTGGCGCTGCGTGACTGCCTGCGTCAGGCGTACAACGGTGGCGCGGCGCGCGGTGGCGCGTGCACGATCGCGGCGAGCGGTCTGAACGGCTACGGCGAACCCCAGATGTCGCTGCACTGAGCACCCTCACCCGAACCAGCGTGACGATCTCTCAACGTTCGAGAGGTCTTCACGCTGGTTGGTGGTGGTGTTGCGTGGTCGGGGGTCAGCCGGCGAGGAGCACGCCGAGGAATGTGGCGCCGAGCGCGGCGAGCAGACCCACGCCCGCGAGGGCGCCGCCGAGCGCCGGACGGCGACGCGCGTAGAACGTGTGCGCCACCGTGCAGATGCCCGACACGCCCACGAGGAGCAGCTTCACCAGCAACGACGTGAGGTAGTCGCTCGACTGATCGCCGACCTTCACGGCGGACAGGTTCCACACGCCCGTGCCGACGAGCAGCGCGAACGCCGGCCAGGCGATGAGCTGGAAGCGACGCGCGACCGCCCGGGCCGCCTCCACGCCGCCCACTCGCCGCACCACGGGCACGATGCCGGCCAACGCGATCTGCCCGCCGACCCAGACCGTGGCGCCGAGCACGTGCAGGAACAGCCGGATCGTGGTGGACGTGACCGGCAGCATGAGGCTGACCCTACGGGCTCCGTACGAACAACGACCGAACCGCCGTCGGCGGCGCAGTGGGTGGCCGACGGCGTGCCACTGCAGTAGAACGATGCTCGTGGTATCGCTCGATCTCCGGACTCGTCGCGAGGCAGACATCCGCACCGTCGGCGTGTGCGCCTTCTTCGCCGACGAGCTCCCCGAGCTGATCGCGCGCCACGGCCACCTCGCGATGCCGGGTGCGAGCGAGCTCGGCATCGAGCCGTTCAGCATCGTCACTCCGTCGGGTGCGTTCACGCTCTCGCTCGGGCGCGACACGATCGTTCTGCGACCCGGCGACGACGGCGCGGCGAGCGTGGTGCTCGACGATGCCGACTTCTCCGACATCGTCAACGATCTCAAGACGCCGATGACGTTCCTCACTGCAGGCACGCTGCGAATGTCGCGCGGCAACGTCGGCGACTTCCTCGACTGGTGGGTCGTGCTGCGCTCGCTCATCGACGGTCGCGCCGTGCACACGCGCGGCGCCATCGCGTTCCGCGACGCGAATCGCGACGGCGTTGCGCTCGACCTCGCTCGGTCGTTCACGCCGTCCGACGACGACGGTGAGATCGCGCGCTTTGTCGCCGAGACCGGCTTCCTGCACCTTCGTGGGTGGTTCGATCCTCAGCTGATGCTCGAGATCTCGGCCGACATGGATCGCGCACTGCCCACGTACACACGCGACGACGGCCGTTCGTGGTGGGCGCGCACGGCCACCGGCGACGACCGGTGCGTACGGATGCAGTACTTCCAGGAGCACTCGGCCGGCGTGCGCGACCTGCTCACGAGCGACGCCTTCCTGCGCATCGGTCGCATGTTCTCCGACGGCTATGTGGCCCGCGCCGACGGCAACTGCATCGAGGCGCTCGTGAAGCCGATCGGCGTGATCGAAGGCATCTCCGACGTGCCGTGGCACAAGGATTGCTCACTCGGTATGCACTCATACCGCTGTTGCGGCCTCACGACGGGCATCTCGGTGACAGGAGCCGACGCACGCTCCGGTCAGCTCCGGGTGGTCGCCGGCTCGCATCGGGCGCTCGTGCAACCCGCGTTTGTACGGCGCGGGAGCGATCTTCCGATCATCGATCTGCCGACCGCAACCGGTGATGTGACCGTGCACTGCAGTTGCACGATGCACATGGCACAACCGCCCGTAGATCGAGAACGGCGCGTGATGTACACCGGCTTCGCACTCCCGGCTCACGAGGCCGGCGGTGAAGCGCAGCAGCGTGCGATGGCAGCGATCGGCGCGGTGCGCGAAGGCGCCTACAAGACGGTCTCGCAGCAGCCGGGCCACGTCGCCTGAGCCCGACCGCCGATGCGCGCGGCGTGCGCCGCGTGCGCCGAGGGTCGGGCGTCGAGTGCGCGTCAGTGGATCGTGGCCGTGCCGCGGGTACGAGCGACCGTGCCGCCGATGGGCCGCGTCAGGTTCACGAAGAACGTCCGTGCTCCGGTCGCCGAGCTGCCCGCGACGGTGACCACCACATGGCGGGTCAGCGTGCCCGGATGGAACGTGGCCGAGCCATTGCGCGCGGTGTAGTCGATTCCGGCGCGGGCGGTGCCGTTCGTGGTGGCGTAGTCGACCGTCACGTCGGCGCTCGCAGCCTGCGAGAGCGTGATCGTGAAGCGCACGGTGGAGCTGTGACCCTTCGGCCCCGCGACCACCGACACGTCGTCGATCGACAAGGTCGGCTGGCCCGGGCCCGTGGTGGTCGACGTGGTCGGCCCCGCGGTCGTGGTCGTGGGCAGTGCGATCGTGGTGGTCGTGGTGGGCCCGCCGGAGCCGCCGCCACCGATGGGCGCGGGGTGCGGCGCGCCGAGCTGGTTCAGCGTGCTCACTCCGAGCGCGGCGGCAACCGACGACGGCAACGGGGCACCCGGGCGCTGCAGCGGGCTGCCCGCGGCAGGGGAGAAGTTGTTGTTCGTCGGGTCGGCGAACAGCTTGGTGAGGGCGACGTTGTCGGCGGCCACGCTCGCGGCTTCCCGCCCGGTCCCGCTCTGCGTGCTCGCGAGCGAGGAGAAGCGAGACATCGCCTTGAGCGAAGACTGCCAGTTGACGAGCACCGACGGTGCCACAGCCGTGGGCCGCGACCACACGTTGTGGTCGTCGAAGGTGACCATCTGTGCCGTCGTGAGGTGCTTCGGCGAGCTGATGTCGAAGCTCTCGAACACCGGCTTCGTGGCGTTGGTGCCGGCGACGAACACGTTGTTCACGGCGTGCACGTTCGACGTGTCGTAGGTGATGCCGGCGGCGTTGTCGATCGGGTTGCTGTCGTGGCGCGGGTCTTCGTACACCGCGAACTGCGACCAGCCGTTGCCGACCACCGTGTTGTTCCAGACCTCCGCGTGCGATGCGCCCGAGAGCTTGATGCCGTCACGACCGTTGTTGACCACGAGGTTGCCAACGATGGTCGCATTGCCCGACACTTCGTAGGCGATGCCGTGGCCGGCGTTGCGCACCATCGAGTTGTTCGCGATGACGGCGTTCGTGCTCGTCACGTCGAACCACAGCCCGTTGGCGCCGTTGTCGTCGAAGAGGTTGTTGGCGAAGACGCTGTTCCAGGTGTGGGCGAGCTTCGCTCCGGCCTCACCGGCAACGGGTGAGGGCGTGATGCTGAAGTGCTCCTCATTGGAGAACGCCACTCGGTTGCCCTGGAACACGAGACCGTCGGCGTGGAAGCCGTGGAACCCGTTGCTCCCGCTGTAGAGGAACAGGTTGTTCGTGATCACTGCGTTCGGCGCGAAGTCGGAGAGGCCCCGGCTCGCGCTCCACGCGAACGTGTCGTGGTCGAAGGTGGCGCCGGGCGCGCTGTTCACGACCATGCCGTCGGCGACCGAGGTGTAGGTGGAGCCGGTGCGGGCGAACCCGATGCCCTTGACAGCGGCGCCCGCCGCGCTCGACGACAGCGACAGCGCCATGTCACGCGCGGTCACTTCCACCGAATGGCCGATCGGGTTGCTGCCGAGCACGAGCGCGTGGTGCGCGCCGTCGTAGTAGAAGCGACCGGCGCTGACCAACCGCGCGGCTGTCACCTGCGTGAGCGGCGTGCCGTCGATGAAGACCTGGTCGGGAAGTCCGGCGGCCGGGTACACCGGGTCGATGGCGCCCGACGGGTAGCAGTTGTGACAGAGCGCGCTCGACCACGACCGCGTCCAGGTGCTGCCGCTCGGCGCGAAGCCCGTCACGATGTCGCTGCCCACGATCCACGGCTGTTCGTGCGGGTAGGCCTGCAAGGTCGCGGCACGCTTCATCTGGAGCGACTCGCGGTACGTTCCGCTGCGCAACACGATGGTGCCGCCGCTCCGTGCGACGGAGAGGGCCTTGGCGATCGTTGCGAAGGGAGCGCTCTGCGAACCCGGGTTCGCGTCGCTGCCCGACGGGCTGACGAACAGCGCGTTGGCGGGGATCGGGTAGCTCGTGTCGGCGATGGTGGCTTGCTCATAGCCGTTCACGATCGGCCCGGTTGCGTCGGAGCGGTGTGTGAAAGCGGGGATGCCAGCACCGGCGCAAAAGGAGGTGATCGTGAGCCCTGCGATCGCCCGCCGGCGGCGCCAACCACGCACCGAGCGTGACGACGTACTCGGACGAGATCCCCGAAGTGCGACTTCCACGAATACCAGCCCCTCGATCAGCGGTGCTTGCGCACCTCTCCCAATGAGAATGTCGGCGTTCAGGCCGATTTCCCTGAGTTAGGGAACGCCCAAGGAACGGCTCGGATCGCGCTACCGCCCAGAGTCCGGCATCGAGTGCCAAAGGAATGAAGACGACGATCCGGACATCTCGCGAGGGAGCGATGTCTGGATCGCGTCGGTCTCGTACTGTTCGCCCATGGCTCGAATCCGCACGACGCACGCCGGGTCGTTGCCGCGGCCGCACGCGCTCGATGTCTGCTGGGCGCGTCACGCGCGGGGCGACACCGTCGACGTGACGGAGCTGCGCGCGCACATCGATACCGCGACGCGCGACGTCGTGACGCGACAGGCCACGATCGGCATCGACATCGCGGGCAACGGTGAGCAAGGGCGCGAGAGCTTCTTCACGCACGTGCGCGAACGGTTCAGCGGCTTCGGCGGCACGGGTGAGGTGCGACCGTTCCGCGACTTCGTCGAGTTTCCGGCATACCGCGATCAACGGCGAACGTTGATGACCGACGTCGATTCCGTTTCGCTCGTGCAGCTACCAGCCGCGATCGATGCGGTTGCCTATCAGGGCACCGCACCGATCGACGCCGAGATCGCGTTGCTCGGATCGTGCGCTGCGCCGCACGCGTTCGACGATCTCTTCATGACCGTTCCGTCGCCCGGCATCATCGCGACCGCGATGACGAACCGGCACTACGCGACCATCGAGGACTATGTCGATGCGCTCGCCGACGGTCTCGCGCACGAGTACGCGGCGGTGATCGACGCCGGTCTGATCCTGCAGATCGACGCACCCGACCTGGCGATGGAACGTCACGTGCTCTATGCCGACCGGTCCCTCGAGGAGTACCGAAGCTTCGCCGCGCACGTGATCGCCGCGATCAACCGTGCGCTGAACGACCTGCCTCGGGAGCGCGTGCGGCTGCATGTGTGTTGGGGCAACTACGACGGACCCCACTGCTTCGACGTGCCTCTGGTCGACATGCTCGACACGTATCTCGGCGCGAACGTGGGCACCTACGTACTGTCGCTCGCGAACCCCCGCCACGCGCACGAGTTCCGCTTGCTCAGCGAGCTCCCCGTGAGCACGTCAGTGGTGGTCGGCTGCATCGACACGACCACGAACTACGTGGAACATCCGCAGGTGGTAGCCGACCGGATCCTGCGCGCCGTCGAGGCAGTGGGAGATCCTGCTCGTGTGCAGGCCGGTACTGATTGCGGTTTCGCCACCGCCGCCGGACTGCGCGACGTGGCGAGCGACATCGTGTGGGTGAAGCTGCAGGCCCTCGTCGAGGGCGCCCGTCTGGCAAGCGAGATGCTCACGCTCTGACGCGTGAAGTGCGCACGCGCGTGACGCGTGGGCGTCGCCGACTTCCTTGCCGGCGACGCCCACCCCCACCCGAGCGTCTGGATCAACCTTGATCCTTGCTCCGACCGAACGACCGGCCGTGATCGGTACAGCGTCGCGAGAGTGCGCCGTGTGACACGGCGCGTGCGGATTGCTTCAGACGGCCGCTTCGAGCGAGCACACGATGAGCTCGCCCGTGCGCTCGCCCGCGAGCCAGAGCTCCATGCCGTCGTGCACTACCGCGCGCTCGACGCGCGTGCCCGCGACGAACGTGCCCGACGACGAGCCGAGGTCGACGACGTGCCAGCCGGCGCTCGTGCGTTCGAAGCGCGCGTGGTGGCGCGACACGATGGGGTTGGCGATGACGATCGCGCAGTCCTCGTCGCGGCCGCACTCGACGCGCTCCTCACTCAGGAACGTGAACCGACGTCCGGCATGCACGACGTGGAGAGCCGGAGCGGGTCGCTCGCCGTTCGCGCCGTGCGGTCCGGTGACGTTCGCGGCAGGGACGATGGTGGGTGTCTCGCCCGGCGGCGTCACCGCGAGCACGGTGATCTCGATGCGGTCGCCGAGCTCGGGTCGTCCGAGCATCGCGACGAGTGAGTCTTGTACCGTGGTGCCGAGCACGCGGTTCCCGTCGACGTAGATGCCTTGGGTGCTGCCTACGTCGGCGAGTCGCCATTCGCCGCCGTCGTAGCGGAGCTCCGCGTGGTGGCGGGAGACGTTGGCGTTCTCGAGCACGACCTCGCTCGCCGCGTTGCGGCCGATGCGGACGAGCTGGTCCGCGGTGAACTCGGCCGCGCCGCCCGGCCATTGCACCCGCACCGCTGCCTTGGTGTCCATCGGCCTCCTACACCACCCCACTCCACCTACGGGTTGCGCTCGGCGATCGCCAGCTCGGCTTCGGCGACGAACGCCACGATGGGCCGACGTGGACGAAGCAGCCGGCGCCACGACCATCCGAGATATTGCCCGCGGTGCTGCCCGCGCCGCTCGGCGGCTGCCTCGGCGTTCCCGGCGGCATCGAGCGCATCGGCGGCGTAGTGCTCGGCGATCGCGGCGCGCTCGAGGTCGGCGACCGCTTCCCAGCTCGTTGCCGCACTGCTCCAGAGCTCGGCCGCACGATCCATGTCGAGCGCACGCTCTGCGGCGGCGGCCCATGCGCCCGAGGTCGCGGCGATCCACGCGCGACGTTGCCCGTCGGTGGGTGGACGGGCGTCGGGCGCATCGGTCACGTCGAAGCGGAGCGCGTCGAGCTCGTGCGATGGGTGCAGCAGCAGCTCCGCTCGCAGCGTGCTGCCGCCGGACGCGCCGCTCGGCGCGGCGGCGCGTGTCATCGGCGTCAGGGCAACGAAGCTCCGATCGTGGTCGTACACGCGGAGCCAGATCTCCGGCGCGGCGAGATCTGTCGCGAGCGTCACGTCGATCTGTCCGGTATCGGAGCGGCGCATCAGCACGGTGCGCGTTGCGCCGAGCGTCAGAGGTGCAACCAGGGGATCGAGCACCACGGTCGCGGTGGACCCCTCGAAGCGGGCGCGCGTGGCCGTCGCCCAAGCTTCGAGCAAGCGAAGATCGTCGGCGAGTGTGGTGTTCTGCGCCGCGACCGGGCCGACCGGCACGCTTCGGGCTCGCAGCGACGCGGCGAGCATCGCGTCGTTGGGCGCGAGGAGGTCGGCGCACCGCGCGAGCAGCCGGCGTCCGGGCGCGCTCGTCGCATGGACCGGCGAAGCGAGGAACTGCTCCGCCGCCTGGCGCACGAGCGTGGGGCCGCCGCCGAGCTCGTGCAGCTCTTCGAGGCGCCACCACGGCGACGGTCCACCGCGCCGGAGCTCGTCGAGCTCCGCGTGATGCAGCATCGCGGCATGTCGTGCCACCCGTACGAGCCGCGCGAACGATTGGTCTGCCACATGGATCTCGTGCGGTTGGCGCGACGGCCCCGCCGCGACCCGCGCCGCCACGGCCGGCCCGAGCCAGTGCTCGACGGCGGCGAGGTGTTCGGGATCGACCGGGAGATCGGGCGGTTCGGCGTCGACGACGACGCGGGGCAGCGCCCCCGGGTCGGCCAGGTCGACGTAGGCATCGATCCCGTCGGCCAACACGCCGTGGGCCGCGCCCGCCGGACCGACCGGCTCCTCGGTGCCGAGCTCCCAGCCAGCGGCGGCGGCGTCGTACCGGGTCAGCAGCCGCTGTTCGTGCTCCGAGGGTCTCATCGATCTTCGCCTGTCGTCCCGAACGGATGCCGCGCCGACATCAGTCCCACCGCTTCCAGCGCCTGCTGGAGCAGGGGTGTGACACAGCGCTGGCAGCGGCTCTTCATCTTGCGGGACCGGTCGGCGACTCGTTGCCCGTCGATCGCGACGCTGCCCGGCCGCACGGCGTCGAGCGCCGCGTAGATGTCGGTGCTCAGCGCGTCGGCGCCGGGAACCTCCTCGGGGCCCCACGACGGCACCGCGAGATCGTGGTTCGCCCAGTAGCGGTCGATCAGATGCAGTGAGATCGCGGCGACGACCGCAGGTGGACAACCTCGGCAGTTGATCGAGCCGCTCGTGAGCGCGCGGGTGACCTCGGCGCGAAGTCCGGCGGCGGCCGCGCTGTCGACGACGACACCGGCCACGTCGATCTCGCTCTGCGGGTCACGATCGCGCTGGTCGTCGTCGGCGGCGGCGGAGAACGACACGGTGCGTGGCCGCCGGCGCTCGCGGCGGAACAGGTCGTACACGCGGTGTCGGAGCGTGGACCGGGCGTAACGCTCGGCTTCGTCGGCGCTCTCGATGCCGGGCAAGGCCGTACCACGCTCGCCCGCGTTTCGACACGTGGTGATGAGCGACGCCGTGCAGTCGCTGCAGAGATCGTCGGCGTCGTACCACGCGATCTGCTCACGGCGGAGCAGCGCGACCGCGGCTTGCCGCGCCCGGTCGGAGGTCATGAAGGCGATCAGCCAATCGCGTTGTTGTTCGATCGAGGTCAGTGCACGCTCCCCGTCGCGACGCCGCCGGACATTACCCAAACCGGACGGGCGCGATCCCCAAGCTGAATGGGCGCGATCGCCGTGACGAATCGCCGCGGTGGGGGACGCCCGAAGGGCTGGAATGGTCCGAGGCCTCGGGATTACGCTCGCTGCGGGCGGGGCTCAGGGGGCAACTCGAGATGGCGGCACAACCGGATCGCATCGGCGACTACGAGGTCGTGCGCGTCCTCGGTCACGGCGGCCAGGCCACGGTCTACCTGTGTCGCGCCGCCCGCAGCCGGCGTGCCTACGCGGTGAAGCTCCTCGACCGCAGCGACGCGCAGCTCGCGCAGCGACTCGAGCGCGAGATCGAGATCCTCTCGGGTCTCGAGCACCCGAACATCGTCGACGTGCGCGACGTCGGCCTCTACGAGTCGCGGCCGTACTTCGTGATGCGCTGCTACCGCGGCGGAACCCTGCGCGCCGTGCTCGAGCGCGACCAACGACTCTCGGTGGGTGCCACCGTCGGCGTCGTCGCCGCGCTGGCCGATGCGCTCGGAAGTGCCCACCAGCGCGGTGTGGTGCACCGCGACGTGAAGCCCACGAACGTGCTGCTCGACCGCGACGGCAACCCGTACCTCGCCGACTTCGGTGTCGCGGCGATCGCGGGCGGCGAAGCTCTCACCCGAACCGGCGACATCGTGGGCACCGCCGGCTACCTGTCGCCGGAACGATGGTTCGGTGCACCGCTCGGCACGGCCTCCGACGCGTTCGCCCTCGGCTGCGTGGCCTTCGAGTGCCTGGCCGGCGCGCTGCCGTACGACTCGTTCGAATCGTCACGCTCGGGAACGCACGCCGACCTCGCCGTGCTCCGCCCTGATGTACCGGTCGAGCTCGCGGCCGCCATCGATCGGTTGCTCGATCCGGAGCCGAGCGCGCGCCCGGCGGATCTGCGCGAGTGGGCGGTGGAGATCCGCGCAATCGCGCGGCCCGAGCGCGTGGTGCCGGCCGAAGCGATCGATCTGCCGCCCGATCTGAACCCGAGCTCGGAATCGGCCGGGGTCACGATCGTGCCGGGCGCGTACGGGGCGCGCGACGTCGCCGGAGGGTCGAGCCCCGACGCGACGCTGTTGCCGTTCCCCACTGCCGACACGACGGCGGTGGAAGAGCCGCGTCGCAAGCGAGCCGGTGTGCTCGTGGTCGCCGGACTGCTCGCGGCGGCGGTCACGATCGGTGGTGCACTCGCGCTCACGAGCGGTGGGCAGTCGAAGAGTGGCGCGGAGGTGGGCAACACGACCACCACAGGAGGCCGCGCCGCCACCGGGTCGGCGCGCCGCACGCCCACCACGCGCGCCGGCCACTCGACGAGCTCGACGCCGGCGACGACCGCACTCGGCGGCACCGGCACGACGACGCCGTACCGAGGCGGCCTGACCGGCACCACGGTTGGAACCGACGGCGGCGGCGTCGTTCCGTTCCACCCGCCGAACGGTCCGGGCGGCGCGACCCGAGCCACCACGACGACGGCCACCACGGCGACGCCCGTGCAGCTGTTCAGCGCGCTCATGGACGCGCGGTCGAACCCGTACCTCGTGAACGGCACGTACAGCTGTGGTGCTCCGCAGCTCGGTGTGCCCGCGCCGGGGATCAGCGTGGCGGGGCGACACGTGCTCACGGTCGGGGCGACCGGCGCGATCTTCTTCGGCAAGAACCCGCCGTTCAACTACTCGAACGGGCCCGACGGCATCAGCGACCCGTATCCCGGCCGCAACGGTGACGGCAACTATCTCGGTGCCACCACGAACATCGACCCGACGAACGGCTTCTCCGGCATCTACGCCGACCGCGTCGGCTTCTTGGTCGGCGTGTTCGCCGGTCCCGGGGGTCAGGGCGCCACCTGGGTCGGCAACGAGTCGGCCTCCTCGTTCTCGCCCACGCTCAACCAGGTGTTCTTCATCGGTGACGGCCTCACCGGCACGGGCGGGGGAGCGCGCCAGCAGTTCGTGGTTCCCGCGGGGGCGACGCAGCTGTACATCGGTGTCGCCGACGGCACACGCGCCACCGGTTGCCCTGGGTTCTACGACGGCAACACCGGATCGTTCACCGTGACGATCGACGCGGTCTCCTGACGACGTCGATGCCCATCGCGCCAGGACAGTTCGGCGACCGCTACGAAGTCCTCGACCAGATCGGCGCGGGCGCGTTCTCGACCGTCTTTCGCGCCCGAGACCTCGCGTTCGGGCGCCGCATCGTCGCGCTGAAGATGTTGACGATCCCGGCGTCGAGCGAGCAGAGCCGCCGGCGCTTCGACCGTGAGTGCCGTGCCGCGGGACGCGTGAGCATGCACCCGAACATCGTGGCGGTCTACGACCGTGGCTTCGCCACCGACGGCGCGCCGTACATCGTGCTGGAGCACTGCGGGGGCGGGTCGCTCGCGGATCGCGGCGCCGGAAGTGGACCGTGGCGCGTGGACGACGTGCTTGGCATCGGCGTGCAGATCGCGGCCGCGTTGCAGTTCGCGCATGCCCAGGGCGTCTGGCACAGAGACGTCAAGCCCGAGAACATCCTCGTGAAGCGCCATGGCGCGCCGGCCCTCACCGATTTTGGGATTGCGCAGCTCACCACGGAGATCACGTACTCGAGCGGCACCTTCCAGTCGTTCGCCGCGGTGCACGCCGCACCGGAGCTGCTGTGGGGTTCACCGAGTCCGCAGTGCGACGTGTACTCGCTCGCATCGACCCTGTACCAGCTGCTCGCTGGCCACGCCGCGTTCGTGAGCGGCGATGACGAGCCTGTCTCGAAGATGCTCGAGCGCATCGTCGAGAGCCCGATCCCGCCGCTCGGCCGCCTCGATGTCGACGACGCGTTGCTGGCCGTCGTGATGACCGGGATGGCCAAGGATCCGGCGCAGCGCTACGCGAACGCGGCGGCGTTGGGAGCAGCGCTCACCGACGTGGAAGCCGCACGTGGCGCCGAGCCGGTGCGTGAGCTTCCGGCGGAGCCGCGTTCGCATAGCGCCGGGAGCCCGCCGGCGCCACCAACGGTGACCACGACGCCGCGATCCGCCGCCCGCCCGGACTCGTCATCCGACACGTTCGTGCCGGAACCACCGCCGCGGCCCGAGCCGCAGCCGTTGCGGGCGCCGAGCCCGCAACGCACGCAGCCGGCCAAGGCCCGATTCGGATGGCTGGCGGTCGCGATCGCGATCCTGATCGGTGTGGTCGTGGGTCTCGTCGTCGCGCTCGGCATCCGAGCCGCAAGTGGCGCGCCGGCGCTCGGTCACACCGCCGCGCCAGCTCTGTCACACGATGGTCCCCGCCGACGCTGACCGACCATCCCAGCGACGCAGCGCAACTGGTCGTGACCAGTGAGCGTGGCGCGGCTTCTACCGCGCGAACGCGCCGATGGCAAGATGCAGGACGTCGAACATGGATACTGAACACTCTCCGGTACGGGGCGGTACAACGGCGGGTTGGCCATGGCATCATGGCGCGGACGGTCGAGGAGTGGAAGCTGAGCGCGGGGCGGACGATCGAAGTGCGGGTCGGTGAGGAAGTGTTCCGATTCGGCCCGGCCGACGTCGTCCATCTGGGTCGCGACGACGACAACGACGTCGTCTGTGACAACCGCAACGTCTCGCGCCATCACGCCGAGCTCCGCCACGAAGGCGGGGTGTGGCTGCTCGTCGACATGAACAGCACGCAGGGCATCTTCGTCGACGGCGAGCCGGTGCAGCGCTACGTAGTGCGGCCGAATGCCGATGTGGTGCTGGGGCTGCCTGATCGTGGGCAGCTCGTGGCGCTGACCGTCGAGGGCCACACCGCCGACACCGCCACATTCGTGCCGAGCGACGCCACGCGTCGGAACCTGAAGCAGCTCGGTGGTGGATGGGCGCCGCCCGTGGAGCCGAGCACACCGTCGATCCGGGCGGTGGTGTTCACCGACATCTGCGGGTCAGTCGCACAGACCGTTGCGCTGGGCGACGCCGGCCACATCGGGATCCTCGACGAGCACAATCAGATCGTGCGGAGCGCGCTGGCAACGTTCAGCGGGCGCGAGGTGAAGCACACCGGCGACGGCATCATGGCCGCGTTCGGCTCGATCGCGTCGGCCATCTCGTTCGCGGTGGCCGTGCAGGTTGCCATCGCCCGCCGCAATCGTGACGCCGAGAACGAGCTCCAGATCCGTGTGGGTGTGAGCGCGGGCGAGCCGCACGTCGACGAGCGTGACGACCTGTTCGGCGCAACCGTGCAGCTCGCGGCGCGCCTCTGCACTGCCGCACCGGCCGGCGAGATCTTCGTGTCGGCGGCAGTGCGCGAGCTGTGCATCGGCAAGGCGTTCGAGTTCGAAGACCAGGGGCGCATCGCGGTCAAGGGCATGCCCGAACCGATGCAGACCTACCGAGTGATGTTCTCCGACGGTGCACCATGAGCATGCCGATGATCGACGGTTTCGAAGACCTGAGCCTTGTGGGCCGCGGTGGCTTCTCGGTCGTGTACCGCGCGCGGCAGGTCGCGTTCGATCGACCTGTCGCGATCAAGGTGATGCGCACTCCCGACGACGACACACTCGACCTGGCCGGCTTCGAACGTGAGTGCGCGGCAATCGGAACGCTCGACTGGTGCCCGAACATCGTCACGGTCTACGCGGTCGGCGTGAGCGACGCGCACGAGCCATACATCGTGATGGAGTACGCCGAAGGTGGTTCGTTGGCGACGCAGCTGAAAGCTGCCGGCGCGCTGACGTCGGGGGCCACGGCGGAGCTCGGGGCGAAGATCGCTCGCGCGCTGCAGGTGGCGCACGATGCGGGGATCCTGCACCGCGACGTGAAGCCGGGGAACATCTTGCTCTCGCGCGGTGGTGAGCCGCTGCTCGCCGATTTCGGTGTGGCCCGCTTGTCCGACGCGACGCGGACGCACGGCCTCGACATCACGGGGACGATCGCGCACGCTGCGCCCGAAGTGCTGCAGGGTCGCGATCACACCGTCGCCTCCGACATCTACGCACTCGGATCCACGCTCTTCACGCTCGTTGCCGGCCGCGCGCCGTTCGGCCCCAACGACGGCGCCGACGCCGCCCAGGTGATCGCCCGCGCGCTCACCGCGCCGCTCC
Organism: Acidimicrobiia bacterium; assembly: GCA_017882905.1. Taxonomy (GTDB): domain Bacteria; phylum Actinomycetota; class Acidimicrobiia; order IMCC26256; family PALSA-610; genus Chersky-683. The sequence goes on from JADGOO010000203.1 coordinate 36,440, forward strand.
CAGATCCGCGCGACTTCGGCGCCGACGAGGGACTTGCGCTCGTGATCGAACGGGCGATGGCGCGGAACCCCGCCGAGCGTTTCGAATCGGCGCGGGCCATGGCTTCGGCGCTCGCCGACGTTGCAGTCGCAACCGGATCGAGAGTCGCCCCGTTGCGCGCACCGATGACGGTCGGTCACGGCGCGCAGTCGCCGCTCGCGTTCGAGAGCTTCGACGACTACGACGACGCCACGCCCAACCCGACCGCCACGATCGGCTGGGCGCCGGTGGCCGTCTCGACGTGCACCGACGTGACGCTCACGGACCGCGCCGGCCCGCCCGAGCTCCCCGTGTTGCCGATACTGCCGCCGGTCGAGGTTCCGGCGGGATCATCACGGCGGCCCGGCCGCACCCGCCGCTTCGTCGCCTTGGCGGTCGTGCTCGCCGCCATCCTCACCGTCGGCACCCTTGCCGTGGTGTTCCGTCCGAAGTCGAAGCCGGCGCGAGCACACGCGAGCACGGTCACGACGAGCAAGCCGGTCGTCGCGCCGCCGCCCGTACCGAAGTTCCAGTTCGGGTTCCGAGGCTTGCTGTTCGACAACCAGAAGCTGTACTTCGTGCAGGAATGGCAGGTGCCGGCGAGCGGCACGTCGTTGCACGTGACCCTTGCGCTGCAGAACCTCACCGCGGCGCCGATCTCCTACCCGCTCCATGTGGTCGTGCCCAAGAGCCTCGCTCACAACGTCGATGCGGTGCGGTGGGGTCAGGGCTACTCGAAGGTCGTCCATGCCGACCCGGTCGTGATGTACCAGCTCGCGGTTCCCGCGCACGGCACCCAGCACCTCGACTACACGATCACGATCAAGCAAGCGACGGCCGCGCTGTTCAAGAAGTGGCGAGCCGACGAGATCGCCGCACAGAAGCTCGACTTCGCCGAGACCAAGACGAAGCCGGTCGCACCGAAGCTCGCACTCACGCTCTCGTCGAGCTCGTGCGCGATCGCGCCGCTGCAGGCGTGCCAGCTCTCGCTCGACACCAACCGCACCATGCAGCTCGTCGCACATGTGACGGCCGATGCCAAGCCCGTGTCGGGCGCAGGAGTCGTGTTCTCGTCGTCGAACACGGGAATCGTGCGGGTCGACAACACGGGCCTCGTGACCGCGCTGGCCGACGGTGACGCCGTCATCTCGGCGACGGTGGGCGACGCGGCCGACAAGCTGTCGGCCGCGGTCGCGATCCATGTGACGGGGGGCGCGAAGCCCGGTCCTCCGGTCGCCGCGTTCTCGTGCGTGCCGAACCAGCTGGCGGTGCAGTGCGACGGCACCTCGTCGTTCGACCCGAGTGGTGCGGCACTCGCGTACGACTGGAGCTTCGGTGATGGTGCGCGATCGTCGGCGCCGGCGGCCGCGCACACCTACGCCCGCTCCGGCACCTACTCGGTGACGCTCACCGTGCACGACGCCGCTGGTGTGTCGGGCAGCACCGCACAGAGCGTGACCGTCACGAAGATCAACGCCGCGCCCACTGCATCGTTCGTCTGCTCGACGGCCGGTGTGTCGGTGCAGTGCAACGCATCGCGCTCCAGCGATTCCGACGGCTCGATCCGTCAGTATGCGTGGAGCTTCGGCGACGGCGGGCGCAGTACCGGCGTGAACGGTGCGCACACCTACGCGGCATCGGGCCACTACGCGGTGCAGCTGACGGTCACCGACGACGGCGGCAAGACGGGCAGCGTCGTGCACACGGTCACGGTCGTGAAGCCGAACGTCGTGCCGACCGGCGACTTCAACTCGAACGTCAACAGCTCGCATGTGGACTTCACGGCCTCGGGCTCCGATCCCGACGGCGATGCTCTGCAGTACACATGGAGCTTCGGCGACGGGGCGACCGCGACCGGCAAGACCACGGCCCACGACTACTCGTCACCCGGCACCTACACCGTTGCGCTTGCCATCTCCGACGGTCGGGGCGGTGTGGCGCATGCGAGCCATCCTGTCTCGATCAACGCGCCACCGACCGGCGACTTCAACGTGACCCCCACCGGTCTGCACGTCGACGTGGCGGCGAGCGCGTCGGATCCCGACGGCGATCCGCTGCGATACAGCTGGGACTTCGGTGACGGCACCCCCGCGGCGAGCGGTGGTGCCTCGTCGGCGCACGATTACGCGGCGGGCGGCACCTACACGATCACGCTGACGATCGACGACGGCCGCGGCGGTGTCGCCACGGTGAGCCACCAGGTCACGGTGGCCCCGGTGAACACACCACCGACGGGCACCTTCACCTCGGTCGTGCTCGCACTGCACGTCGACTTCGTCGCCGTCGCGACCGATCTCGACGGCGACACGTTGCAGTACAGCTGGGACTTCGGTGACGGGACCACGGCGGCGAACGCGGGTGCAGCAGCGTCGCACGACTACACCACCGCCGGCACGTACACGGTGGTGCTCACGATCGACGACGGTCAAGGCAACAGCATCACCGTCACGAACGACGTCGTGGTGAGCTGACGCTCGGCCGGGGCGTGGCGTCGCTCTACGACACCGAGATGTTGTCGAGCACCACACCGCAAAATGGGCTCGGCCCCGAACCGTCGAAGCGCAGGGTCTCGGTCGCGCTCCCGGCGGTGAACGGATAGGTAGCCGTCTTGAAGGTGGTGTTCGCGCCGTTCGTGGCGTTGAGCGTGCTGTCGACATTGCCGATGCGGGTGCGCACACCAGCAGTCGCGGCGCACTGGTAGTTCAGCGCGTAGTGGAACGTGAGCGTGTAGGTGTTGCCCGCGGTCAGACCGCTGATGCTGCGCTGGATCGAGCCGTACGAGCTGCCGTTGAGGTCGATGTCCTGCGTGTCGGATGCGGTCACCGGCTGCGGCCAGAACGCGTTGTTCACGACGTCGATGCTTCCGCCGACCACGCTCCAGGGCCCGAGTGACTGGCCGCTGTTCACGGTGTAGAAGCCGTTGGTCGCGGCGGCGGTGACCGCGGGCGGCTCGAAGCCGTCGGTCGGGAACGAGATGCCGCACGTGCCCGTGTTGGTGATCGTGTAGCCGCTGCCGCTGAGCGTGATGTCGTGCAGCGACGACTGGCTGGCCAGCAGGCCGCCGCTGACGAGCGTCGATTCGCTGGCGTACACGCCGTGCTGTGCGTTGTACGACTCTTCGGCTTGGGTCATCGTGGTCTGGTCGGCGGCGCACGCGCTCGTCTGACCACGGTCGGTGATGCCGTTCACGGCGAAGACCACGATGCTGGCGAGCACGCCGAGCACCACGATCACGACGAGCAGCTCCACCAATGTGAAGCCGCTCGTGGCCCGATTCTGATCCCGCGTCACGGCGAACCTCCCAGCTCGAAGTGCACGATCGGCAGGTTGGGCGTCGCCATGAGGTTCCGGGTCGGCGGCCGACCGATCGCGCCGCCACGCACCACTCGGGACCGCCCGGAACCGCCGTCGACCGCGGTGGGGCCTGGCTCGGCCCCCGCCACGATGCGATCTTCGGGCTGGCTCGAGAGATGGGCGTCTCGACGTTCAAGACGTACGTCGACGGCAAGCACCTCCTCGTCGACGGCGGCCGCGTGCGTCGGTACACGGGGCTCATCCCGAAGATCAGTCCGCTCGCCGTGCTCACGATCGCCCGGGCCCAGCTGCGCGTCGATCGGATGGCGAAGCGCGTGCCCGTCGACGCGCCATGGAACCCTTCGGGCGGGTGCACTGGGCCGGGACCGAGACCTCGACGGTCTCACACGGCGCCATCGACGGTGCGGTGCGCTCGGGCGAACGCGCGGCGGCCGAGATCCTGCGCTGAGCTCCGTCGCCGGTGCCGCGAGCTCGGCGCTGCTAGGAATGCTGCTCGTGGGTTGGGTGTACCGGCGCCGCGTGCGCCTCGGGAGAGGCGCGTGGCTCAACTTCTCGAAGCGCGGCGTGAGCGAGAGCGTTCGCCTCGGCCCCGTCACGTTCAACAGCCGCGGGCGACGAACGGTGCGCGTCGCCAAGGGCCTGTCGTATCGCGGCGGCTGCGCGCTCCCGCTGGTGCTCAGCGTTGTGTCGACGAGTGTGGTTGCGACGCTCTGGCGGCCTGCGGGTCTGCGGTGCGTGTGCCGTTCGCCTCTACCGCGCTGTCGACGTCTCCCGGCACGCTGAGACGGTGGACGCCGACGTGGTGCTGTCGTGTGAGCACCTGACGCGACGTTTTGGCGACCGGGTGGCCGTCGACGATGTGAGCCTGTCGATCGCGAGTGGCGAGACGTATGGCCTGCTCGGGCCGAACGGCGCGGGCAAGACGACCACGATCCGCATGATCTGTGGACTCTTGAAACGCGATTCGGGTCGCGTCAGCGCCGCCGGGTTCGATGTCGACGCGCGGGCGATGGAAGCCAAGATGCACATCGGCTACGTGCCACAAGATGTTGCGCTCTACCCAGATTTGACTGCTCGCGAGAACCTCCAGTTCGTGGGGAGGCTCTACCGATTGCGCGGTCGCGTCCTCGCCGAACGGGTGCACGAAGTGCTGGCGCTCGTCGATCTCGCGGACCGCGGTGAAGACCGAGTGGAGGCCTACTCGGGCGGGATGCGCCGCCGTCTCAACATCGCCGCCGGTCTGTTGCACCGCCCGGCGCTGCTCGTGCTCGACGAGCCGACCGTGGGTGTCGATCCGCAGAGCCGGCACGCGATCCTCGAAAGCGTGCGCACGCTCGGCGGAGCGGGCATGGCGATCCTCTACACCACGCACTACATGGAAGAAGCCGAGCGGGTCTGCGACCGTGTCGGCATCATGGATCGAGGTCGGCTGATCGCCGAGGGAACCCGGCGCGAGCTCGTCTCCATGCTCGACGAGCATGACCGCATCGAGCTCGCGGCAACTGGCGACCTCGAGCGCTTCGCTGCCGCGTGCCGCGAGCTCGACGGCATCGATGGCGCCAGCGTCACCGACGGCCACCTGCAGCTCCTCGCCCGCGACGGCCGAAGGCTGCTGCCCGCCGTGCTCGATGCGGCCGAGAGCCACGGTGCCGCGGTGAAGAGCGTCGAGGTCGTCGAGCCGGACCTCGAAGCGGTGTTCTTGCACCTCACCGGCACGGCGCTGCGGGAGTAGCGATGCGGCCTGCGTTCGTGATCGCCGGAAAGGATCTCAAGCAGCGGTTCCGCGACCGGTCGGCGATCGTGCTCGGCTTCGTCGCGCCAGTGGCGATCGCCACGCTGATGAGCGTTGCCTTCCGCGGCACGGAGCACTTCCACGTGACGATCGGCGTGGTCGACCGTGACCATGGCGCACTCTCCACCGCGTTCGTGGATGTGCTGCAGAGCCCCGACCTTCGTGGCGTGGTCACGGCCGAGCGGATCCCGGACCAGACAACCGCGAGCCGGCGAGTGCATTCGGGCAACCTCGCTGCCGCGATCGTGGTCCCGCCGGGTTTCTCGGAGTCGGTGACAGCCAACCGTGCCGCTCAGCTCGATGTGCTGACCAGCGTCAACACCGCGCTCGGCGGCCAGGTCGCGCTCTCGCTCGCGCGCTCGTTCGTGGCCCAGGTGAACGCCGATCGACTCTCGCTCGCCACCGCCATCGCCGCGGGCGCGCCGCAGTCGCAGGTCGCGCAGCTTGCGGTGGCCGCAACGAAGCTGCACATCCCGGAGTCGGTCGCGGCCCGGCCGATCGGGTCGAGGCCGCTCAAGGCGATCAGCTACTACGGCCCCGCGATGGCCATCTTCTTCTTGCTGTTCGCGGTGGGGTTCACCTCTCGCAGCTTCTTCTCCGAGCGCAGCGACGGGATGCTCGATCGCATTGCCGCCGCGCCGGTGCGCGCGGGCGAGATCCTGCTCGGCAAGGCGCTTTCGGTGTTCGTCTACGGGGTTGCGAGCCTCACGACGATGGTCGTCGTCACCACGGTGCTGTTCGGCGCGTACTGGGGCAGCCCGCTGCAGGCGGGCGCGCTGTGCCTGGTGATGATCCTCGCCGTCGTCGCACTGACGAGCCTCGTGATCGCGGTGGCGCGCACCCAACGCCAAGCCGAAGGCCTGTCGTCGATCATCGTCTTCGGCCTGGCAATCCTCGGCGGGAACTTCGTCTCGATCTCGACGGCTCCGGCAGTGATGCGAAAGATCGCGCTGCTCACACCGAATGGGTGGGCGCTGCGCGGCTTCGTCGACCTCACCACTGGTGCGAGCGGCGCGAGCGTGGTCCTGCAGCCTCTGCTCGCGATCCTTGCGTTCAGCGTGGTTGTGGGAGGCGTCGCGGCGGCGTCGGCGCACCGGATCGTTTCGCGATGACCGCGCTGGCGATCGCGCTCGCCAGTGGCCGCCGTGTGGCTCGGGACCGCATCGCGTTGTTCTTCCTGATCGTGCTGCCCGTCGTGGTCATCGTGGTCGTCGGCTCCGTCGTGGGGGGCTTCACGACGTTCCGCGTGGGCGTGGTGAACGACGACGCCGGCGCCCTGTCGGGCCAGCTGGTCACGCACCTGACCGAGAGCCACGCGCTCGCCGTGCACCACTTCACCTCGCTCGACTCGGGCCGGACTGCGCTGCGACGGGGAGAGATCTTTGCGCTCGTGCACATCGGCGCCGGGACGGATGCGCGCCTGCGCGCCGGCCAGTCGGCGTCGATCGTGGTGTTCGGCGAGCAGACGAACTCACAGCAGCAAGCCGCGGGCGCCGCGGTGGCGGCCGTGGTCGCCGACGAAGGCGGGCGAGTGCAGGCGGCACGGTTCGCAGTCGCGTCGGCAGGCGGCTCCATCGAGAGCCGGCTGACGCTCGTCGACAAGGTCGCGGCGAAGGAGCCGGCGGTCGACGCGGTGGCGCGTTCGGTCGACTCCACGAGTCGCTTCCTGCCGTCGGGATTCAACTACAGCGCGCCCACGATGCTCGTGCTCTTCGTGTTCATCAACGCACTCGCGGCCGGTGCGGCCATGACCGAGACACGCAAGCTCGGCATGTACGAACGGATGAGCGCGGCACCCGTGCGGCCCCGCCAGATCGTGTTCGGCGAAGCGCTCGTGTACTTCGCGATCGCGATGGCGCAATCGATCCTCATCATCGCGGTGGGCGCGCTCGGCTTCGGCGTGCACTGGGGGAACGCGCCCGCGGCGGCCGCGCTCGTGACGGTGTGGGCCCTCGTGGGTACCGGCGCCGGGATGCTCGCCGGCACGGTGTTCAAGACACCCGAGCAGGCATCGTCGATCGCGCCGACGTTCGGCATCGTCCTCGGGATGCTGGGCGGGTGCATGTGGCCGCTCGAGATCGTGGGTGCCACGATGAAGACGGTTGGCCACCTCACACCTCACGCCTGGGCGATCGATGCCTGGACGGAGCTCCTCTCGCGCAGCGGCGGCGTGGCCGACATCGCCCGCCCGTTGCTCATCCTCGCGGCGGTCGCCGCCGCCTTGATCACGATCGCCTCGGCGCGGCTCCGGCGGGTGCTCGTCGCGTGACGTGATGACCCCGTATCTCGTACGGTGATGGTCCATGCGTACAAACGGTCTCCGTGATTGCTGGGCTGAGGGGCGGGCCGCGCTCGGCGCCTGGCTCACGATCCCGAGTGCGTTCTCCGCCGAGATCATGGCGCACTCCGGCTTCGACTGGGTGTGCGTCGACATGCAGCACGGCGTGATCGACTACGCGCAGATGGTCGCCATGCTGCAGGCCGTATCGGCAACGGCCGTGACGCCGCTCGTGCGCGTCCCGTGGAACGAGCCCGGGATCATCGGCAAATCGCTCGACGCTGGTGCACGCGGCGTGATCGTCCCGATGGTGAACAGCCCCGCCGAAGCCGCGCGGGCTGTCGCCGCCTGTCGCTACGCACCAATCGGTCACCGCAGCTACGGCCCATTGCGCGCGAACTATGCCCATGGGTTCGACTACTACGAGCACGCGAACGACGACGTGCTGTGCATCGTGATGATCGAGACTCGTGAGGCCGTCGGCCGGGTCGACGAGATCCTTTCGGTGCCGGGCATCGACGCCGTGTACATCGGGCCGGCCGATCTGAGCATCACGCTCGGCCTTGCGCCCGCCCCCGATCACGACGAGGCGATCTTCGCCGACGCGATCACACGGATCGTCGAGGCATGCGGGGCGCACGGCATCGTGCCCGGGATCGCGGGCAACCAGAAGACCGCGCCGAAGCGCATCGAACAAGGCTTCCAGCTCGTCGAGGTGGCATCCGACGCCCGGCTCCTCGGGGTCGGTGCGGGCGAAGCGCTGCTCGCGGCCGCGCCCGACTCCGACGCGTCGGCGCGATCGGCGTACCTGTGAGCGATCGCCATCGCATCGTTGCGATGGTGCCGCTCGCCGCGCCGCAGATCGCGTGGTTCGAAGGTCTCGACGACTGCGAGCTCGTGCTCGTCGATCCGCAGGCGCCCACCGGCGAGCTCGCCGCCGCGCTCGAGCCGGCCGCCGCCGTCCTCGTCAACTCGCACGTGCGCGTCGACAGCCCGCTGCTCGCCATGGCGCCGCACCTGCGAGCGATCAGCACGGTGAGCGTCGGGTTCGATCACATCGACACGCGGGTAGCCGTCGAACGCGGCATCAGCGTGACCACCACGCCCGTGCTCAGCGACGCGGTCGCCGATCTCACGATGGCCCTGATGACGATGGCGTTACGCCGTCTCGGCGAGGCGATGCGCGACCTCTCGAACGGGGTGTGGAGCAACGAGATCCTCGGGGCCGACGTTCGCGGCAAGCTGCTGTTCCTCGTCGGGTTCGGCCGGATCGCGCGCGAAGTGGCGGCGCGCGCCCTCGCCGCCAAGATGCACGTGTGCGCGTACGACGTGCGTGACGATCTCGAGCCGATGCCGGGCGTGGAGCGCGTCGCGTCGCTCGCCGACGGTCTCAGCCGGGCCGACGTGGTGTCGTTGCACGTCGACCTCAATCCGACCACCCATCATCTGCTCGACGACGCGGCGATCGCGATGATGCGACCCGGCGCGGTGGTGATCAACACGGCGCGCGGTGGGACCATCGATCAAGCCGCCCTGTACCGGGCGCTCGCGTGCGGACAGCTCGGTGCGGCCGGTCTCGACGTGCTCGAGCGGGAACCACCCGATCCCAACGAACCGCTGCTCTCGTTGGCGAACGTGGTGGTGTTGCCGCACATCGGCTCGGCGACGACAGAGACTCGGCTCGCGATGCTCGAGTGTGCGATGACCAACGTGGTGGCGTGCGTGCGCGGCAACCCGTGCGCGCACGTCCTCCAGCTCTGACGCATGTTCGATGGACTTAGGTGATGTCGGTGGCGGCGGAGACGAACTGCGAGTTGTACAGGCGGTAGTAGGGCCCGTCGCGGCTCAGCAGCTCCTTGTGTGAGCCCTGTTCCACGATGCGGCCGTTCTCCATCACGAGGATCACATCGGCGCCGCGGATCGTGGAGAGACGGTGCGCGATGACAAAGCTCGTGCGGTCTTGGCGCAACGCGTTCATCGCCTCTTGGATGAGCACCTCGGTGCGGGTGTCGACCGAGCTGGTCGCCTCGTCGAGGATGAGGATCGACGGATCGGCGAGGAACGCACGGGCGATCGTGAGCAGCTGCTTCTGACCCGCGCTGATGTTGTCACCCTCCTCGTTGATGACGGTGTCGTAGCCATCGGGCAGGGAGTGCACGAAGCGGTCGACGTACGTGGCCCGCGCGGCGTCGAGGATCTGCTCGTCGCTGGCGTTGGGATTGCCGTAGGCGATGTTGTCGTGGATCGTGCCGCCGAACAGCCACGTGTCTTGCAGCACCATGCCGATCTGCGACCGCAGCTCGGCACGGGGGATCGACGAGATGTCGCGGCCGTCGAGTGTGATCACGCCGCTGTTCAGCTCGTAGAAGCGCATGATGAGGTTCACGAGCGTGGTCTTGCCGGCACCGGTGGGGCCGACGATGGCGATGGTCTGGCCGGGCTCGGCCACGAGCGACAGATCCTCGATGAGGGGCCGGTCGGGGTCGTACGAGAACGTGACGTCGCAGAACTCGACTCGGCCGAGCACCGGCGGCGGCGTGTCGCTGGCGATCGCCTCGGCGCTCTGCTCCTCGGCATCGAGGAACTCAGTGACGCGTTCGAACGACGCGATGCCCGACTGGAAGACGTTCATCATCGATGCCACCTGCGTAAGGGGCATCGAGAACTGGCGGGAGTACTGGATGAAGGCCTGGATGTCACCGATGTTGATCGCGCCGCTCGCGACGCGCAGCCCGCCGACCACGGCGACGATCACGTACTGCAGGTTGCCCATGAACATCGTGAGTGGCTGCATCAGGCTCGACATGAACTGCGCGCCGAACGACGACTCGTAGAGCTCGTCGTTGGTGTCTCGGAAACGCTGTTCGACCTCG
>JADGOO010000027.1 GCA_017882905.1 Acidimicrobiia bacterium
GCATCGCCCGCGCCTTCGTCAACCGACCGCTGATCCTGCTCGCCGATGAGCCCAGTGGCAACCTCGACCCCGGTACGACCGTCGGCATCATGAAGCTGCTCGACCGGATCAATCGAACCGGAACCACCGTCGTGATGGCCACACACGGCCAGCGCATCGTCGACGCGATGCGCCGCCGCGTGATCGAGCTCGAACGCGGCAACGTCGTACGCGACCAGGCCCGCGGCGTGTACGGGGTCGGCACCTGATGCATCGCGCCCGCTACTTCGTGCGCGAGACGCTGATCTCGCTGCGCCGCAACCTGATGATGACGGTGTCGGGCATCATCACGATCGCGGTGACCGCCACCATGATCAGCGGCATGCTGCTGTTCATCTGGGGCAACGATCGCGCCGCGGCGCGCCAGCGCGGCGACGTGCAGCTCGAGATCTTCATGGTGGTGAACGCCACCGGCACGCAGGTCAAGAACGTGCAGATCGACCTCGACGAGATGAAGGCCACCCACCTCGTCAAGAGCTACCAGTTCTTGGACCACGAGGCTGCGCTCAGGGAGTACCACCGGCTGTTCCCGAAGAACGGCGATACGGGCGTGCAGGCCAAGGATCTCCCCGAGAGCTTCCGCGTGAACCCGCGCGATGCCAAGGACCTCGACCAGATCGCCAACCACTTCGACGGGTTCGCCGGCGTACAGGTGGTGAACACGCCCGCCAAGTTCGTGCGGTCGTACTTCAAGAAGGTCGACCAGGCCAGGAACTTCATCATCGGTGGCGCGATCGCGCTCAGCGTCGCAGCTGTGTTCCTCGTGGTGACCACGGTGCGCCTCGCCACCTACGCCCGCCGCCGCGAGATCGAGGTAATGAAGCTCGTCGGCGCGTCGAACCTGTTCGTTCGGGTGCCGTTCCTCGCCGAGGGCATGGTGCAGGGTCTGATCGGCGGTGCCCTCGCCTGGGGTCTCACCTGGTTCACGCGCGACCTGTTGAAGAGCCTCGCAGGGAGCACGAAGGGCTCGGTCACGGTCGGGTCGTATCTGGTGCTGAACGGCTTCCAGAACACGAACGCCGACCTGCGCAACGCAGGCCTGTGGGTGCTGCTCGGCGCCGCGGTCGTGGGCCTCGTGAGCGCCCTCGTGGGCGTGCGCCGCTTCCTCGACGTTTGATTGCGCCTGCTTCGCCCGGCGCGGCGAGCTCACTGCGCACCCAGTCGCTCCTTCGTCGCTCCTGGGCTGCTCCGCTCGCCGCGTCCGGACGACGCCGGTTCGTTACTTGTTGGGTTGCGGCGTGACGCGCAGGTAGGGCTTGAGTGCCTTCCAGCCCTTCGGGAACTTGGCCTTGGCGTCGTCGTCGGACACGGCCGGCACGATGATGACGTCTTCGCCGTCCTTCCAGTTCACCGGTGTTGCGACGCTGTAGTTGGCGGTGAGCTGCAGCGAGTCGATGACTCGCAGGATCTCGTCGAAGTTGCGACCCGTGGATGCCGGGTAGGTGATGATGAGCTTCACCTTCTTGTCGGCACCGATGATGAACACGGAACGCACGGTCAACGTGTCGTTGGCGTTCGGGTGGATCATGTCGTAGAGGTCGCTGACCTTGCGGTCGGTGTCGGCGATCACCGGGAAGTTGAGCTTCGCGCCCTGTGTCTCTTCGATGTCGGCCGCCCAGTCCTTGTGGTTGCCGAGCGCGTCGACCGACAGGCCGAGGACCTTCACGTTGCGCTTGTCGAACTCCGGCTTGAGCTTCGCGACTGCGCCGAGCTCGGTCGTGCAGACCGGTGTGAAGTCCTTGGGGTGACTGAATAGAACACCCCAGCTGTCGCCGAGGTAGTCATAGAGCGTGATCGTGCCTTCGGTCGTCTCGGCAGTGAAGTCGGGCGCTGTGTCTCCGAGCCGTAGTGCCATGTGCACTCCTTCGTGATGGACGTCTTCGATGCGCGCTGAGATTACGCGCCGCCTCCATGAAAGTCGACTCGATGAGTCGGAAATTCCGGTCGCGGCGCAACGTGTTGCGAAGGGCCGGGCCGTCGGGGAAACTGCGGCCGTGGCGGGGTATTCGGGCACTCCACTGCCCAAGAAGCTCGGGATCCGAGCGGGCAGCCGGCTGGCGCTCGTCGCCGCGCCCGAAAGCTTCACGCCGCTCCTCGAACCCATGCCTGACGGCGTGCGTTTGATGCACGCGGCGCGTGGGCGCCACGACGTGATCGTGTTCTTCGCGACGCGTCGCAACGAGCTCACCCGGCGGTTCGCCAAGCTGGCCAACGCGCTCGAACCCGACGGTGGTCTGTGGATCGCGTGGCCGAAGCGCACGGCTCGTGTTGCCACCGACCTCACCGAGAGCGTCGTGCGCGAGATCGGCCTGTCGGGCGGACTCGTCGACAACAAGGTCTGTGCGGTCGACGACTGCTGGTCGGGACTGCGCTTCGTGCACCGCGTCGCCGATCGACCCGACGCAGGCGCGACCGCCAAGCCCGCGACCGGCACCACCGATCGCGCCAGGGCGAACGGCGCCCGCCACTAGCGTCGCGGGCCGCATGTGCGGCCGATACGTCACGACCTCCGCCGTCTCCGAGCTCGCCGCGCGCTTGCTCGCCGACGAGGTACGAGCCGACGACACCGGCGCCAACTACAACGTGACGCCGCGCACGGAGGTGCCGATCGTCGCCGAGACCGCCGAGCACACGCGCGTGCTCGATCGCGTGCGGTGGGGTCTCGTGCCGTCGTGGGCCAAGGACCTGAAGATCGGTGACCGTCAGATCAACGCGCGCGCCGAGACCATCGCCGAGAAGCCCGCGTACCGGCGCGCGTTCGCCAAGCGACGTTGCCTGATCCCGGCCGACGGCTTCTACGAATGGAAGGTTGTGCCCGGCCGCAAGGCGAAGCAGCCGGTGTTCATCCATCCGACCGAACCCGGAGGCGTGTTCGCGTTCGCGGGTGTGTACGAGGTGTGGCGCGACAAGGCCGACCCCGAAGCACCGTGGCTGCGTTCGTGCGCGATCGTCACCACGAGCGCGAACGCGACGATGTCGCCGGTGCACGACCGCATGCCGGTGATCCTTCCGCCTGCCGCGTGGGACTCGTGGCTCGATCCCGACAACCACGACGTGGATGCGCTCACACAGTTGCTCGTGCCCGCGCCCGACAACGTGCTCGAGTGGTATCCGATCCGCACGCTCGTGAACAAGCCACAGAACAACTTCGTCGAGCTGCTCGAAGAGGCGCCCGACGCGAGCGTGAACTGAGCGAGCTCGAGCTCAGCCGATGGCGGCTTTGAGCACTTCGATCACGTGCTCGCGCCGCGCCGCGAGCGCCTGAGCGGCGAGCGGGTTGCCGCCGAGCAGGCCGGCGATCATCGGCGCGTCCGAGAAGTACGAGAGCACCGCGCCATAACCGGTGAGCAGCAGCTGGCGCGCGTCGTAGCGTCGCAGCCGGCCCGCGTCCATCTCCCGCTCGAGGAACGCCGCCCCCCGATCGAACAACGGCCGGAGCAGCGCAGTGAGATCGTCGGTGAGGAACGGGCCGCCGTCGAGTGCCTCGCGGCGCATCAGGCGCACGAAGTCGGGGTGGTCCTCGAAGAACCGGAACGCGGCCCGCAGCATCTGCTCCACCTGCGGCCAGCCCTGGCGGGGGCCTTGGGTCGCTTCCTCGACGAGCTCCACCCAGTCGCTGAACGACTCGAGCACCACCTCGCGGTACAGCGCGTCCTTCGACGGGAAGTGGTGCAGGAGGCTCGGGCGGCGGATCCCGACCTCGTCGGCGATCTCGTTGAGGCTGGTGGCCGAATAGCCATGGTCGGCGAAACGGCGCCGGGCCGCTTCGAGGATGAGCTCTTTGGTGCTGGGCGAGGCCGGGACTGCCATGGGTGGTGCCAGGGTAGGCGCCTCCGAACCCTGCTCCCTACCTACCGGTCCGTAGGCAGTATCCTGGCCGACCGATGACGTGGACTTCTGTGCTCGCAACGGTCGTGGGCGCCACGATCGTCACCCAGCTCGCAATCCTCACCACCACGGTCTACCTCCACCGCGGTCTGGCGCACCGGGCCGTCCGGTTGGCGCCGCCGGTCGCGGTGGTGAGCCGATTCATCATCTGGGTGACCACCGGCATGAAGCCGCGCGAATGGGCGGCCGTCCACCGCAAGCACCACGCAGCCACCGACACGGCCGACGATCCGCACTCGCCGATCGTGCACGGCTTCTGGCGCGTGCAGCTCGCCAACGCCGCGCTCTACCGGCGCGCCGCGCGCAACGAGCTCACCGCGCACAAGTACGGCCGCGACCTCCCGCCCGATCGTCTCGACCGACTGTTCTTCGACCACGCTTTCTGGGGTCTCGGCCTCGGCATCACCATCGCGATCGCCACCTCGATGCTGCTCGGCTTCGGACCGTGGGTGGGTCTCGCCGCCGCCATGCTGCACATGGTCGGCTACCTCATGCTGTCGGGCGCCATCAACGCCGTGGGCCACGTCAAGGGCAAGCGCCCCTACGACAACTCCGCGACCAACCTGCAGTCGGTCGCGCTCATCACCGGCGGCGAAGGCCTGCACAACAACCACCACGCCGCGCCGACGTCGGCCCGTTTCTCCCTGCAACGCGGTCAGCTCGATCCCGGCTGGATCATCATCCGCGTCTTGTCGCTCGTGCACCTCGCGCAGATCCGCCACGACGACGTGAAGTTCAAGCGCGTCGCCGCGTAGTCCACCTTCCACCCCGCTCGTCTCCACCCCGCTCGCTGTTCGCTCGCGCCCGGGGGCGTCTGTCCTGGTGGCGCGCAAGTCCTTCGGCACCAACGAGTGCGCACGGCGTGACGGCTCGCTGCGCTCGCACGTGCGGCCGTGCTTTGTTCACATGGGTTTCGTTGCTGTCCAGGCGATGATCATCGGGGAGTTGGCCATTGCTCGGGTGGTGGCCTCGGGGAATACCGCGTAGCTCGGGAGGAGCGCGGCGTGCTCGGGGCCGCCGAACCCTTCGCTGAGGTCGCGCACGTCGAGCCCGGCCGCGACGAACGCCTTGAAGTACTCGCTGGTGTCGTGCACGTAGTTGCGCACGAACGGCATATGCGAGATGCGCGTGCCCGGGAACACGGCCGCGCCACCGTGACGAGTTGCCGACGGATGCATGTCGGAGATCACCGCGGTGCCGCCCGGCCGCAACACCCGAGCCATCTCGGCGATCGCCGTCGCGACCTCGCGTTGATGGCACAGCGCGAGCGCGCACGTGACGAGGTCGACGCTGTTGTCGTCGACGGGCAACGCGTCGAATGTTCCCTGGCGGAACTCCGCCGTTGGCACCTTCGGGCGCGCCAGCGCCAGCATCGCCTCGGTGGCATCGACACCGATCACGTCGTGGCCGAGGGCGGCGAGGTGCGCGGCGACGCGCCCGCTGCCGCACGCGACGTCGAGTGCCGTGCCGCGGGGGAGCGTGGCAAGCGCCGGGTGCACGAGCGCCTCTTCGACGAGGATCGCTGGATTCGTGCTCGGTGCGTCGTAGGTCTGCGACCAGAGCGTGTAGCCGTCCTCGACGTCGTGCTCTTCGAAGCTCACGTCGAAGCCGAAGGGCATCTCGTCGGCGTGTTCGATCACATGGCGCATCTCCGCGCTCCGCCGGCGCACCGCGTCGGCGTCGTGGAAGACGTCGCGAACCGCGGCGAGACCGAGCACGGAGAGCAGGTAGTCGCCCGATCTGATCGTGATGACGCGCTCACTCATGCGCGAAACGCTACGACCGCGCCGGTGCGATCCGCCTCGCAGTTTCGAGGGCCTGCTCGGCGTTGCCGAGGATGGCCGGTGCCGGGGTCGTCACGCCGTTCGCACAGTAACGCTCGATGTGCTCGGCGATCGCGCTCGGTTTGCCCCAGACGATGAGGTCGTCGACGAGCGCATCGGGGATGGCCTCGGTGGCGGCCTTGCGGTCGCCAGCCTTCCACGCGTCCCACATGGGTTGCAGCATGTCGCCCCGACCGAGCCATTCATGGAACGCGGCGTACACGGGCACATTGAGGTACTGCGCGATCGCACGGCGCCCGACGAAACGCACGAGGTCGCGATCCTCGGTGGGCAGCACGAAGAGCCGGGCGACGATCTCCTTGCCCTCGCCGACGTGCTCGGCGACGGTCCGCACATCGTCGGCCGAGAGCCAGTTGATGATCGCGCCGTCGCCGATGCTTCCCGCGAGGCGAAGCATCCCTTGACGGAGCGCCGCGATGAGGATCGGTGGCTGCTCGGCGACCGGCAACGACAGCTTGAACCCGCGCACCGTGAACGTCTCGTAGCTCTCGTCGACCTTCTCGCCCCTGAGTGCCTGGCGCAAGAAGCGCACCGTGTCGCGCACGCGCTGGTACGGCTTCTCGAACTTGATGTCGTTCCAGCGCTCCACGATGATGTTCGACGACGAGCCGATGCCCACCGCGAAGCGACCTGGGGCCGCGCTGCACAGCGATGCGATCTGCGACGCGAGCGTCATGGCGCCGCGCGTGTATGCGGGGATGATGGCTGTACCGAGGCGCAGCTCGGGTGCCCATGCTGCGGCGAGCACGAGCGGCGTGAACGCGTCGGCGCCGCCGCTCTCGGCCGACCACACATCGGTGTAGCCGAGGTCGACGAGCTCGCGGAACACGTCGCGATGTTCGGCGAGGGTGATGCCGTCGAACGGCACCGTGATGCCGTGTCGTCTCGGAGCGGGCGCGTTCGGCATCTACTTGACCTCTTCCGTTGCGGGTGGCTGGTCGCGCCAGGCGCGCACCATCGTTGATTGGCTCGCGGTGCCGAGCAGCGTTCCGTCCTCGGCCCACAGGTGTACGAGGCCATGACCGAAGCCGTCGTGCACCGCGTGCACGCGGACGTCGGCGAGGATCCACTCCGTATCGACGAGACGGGCGACGCGCAGCGTGTTGTCGAGACTGTTCCCGCCCGCGCGCGCGCCGAGCGCTTGACCGATCCCGAACGGAACGAAGTCGCCGACGATCGCCAGGCCCGACGCCTTGAGCTCCGACAGGCCCGGAAACCGCACCCAGAGCGCGCTGTTGCCGTCTCCCGGTGTGGAGTCCATCTCCCAGTACGGGCGGCCACGCGCGAGCTTCATCTCCATGCGCGACGAGATCGTGCCCTCGTGGTGGTCCATCATCGGACGCGGCGGGCAGTCGTCGGGCGGCGCCACGTCGGGCCGGACCGACCATTGCCCCTCGAGGGGAACCGAGCGGCGACCGAACGCGCCGACCACGGTGAGGATCTCCCGGGCGCCCGTGCGCGCGATGACGCGTACCTGGCTGACCTGCTTGCCGCGCACGACCTCCTGCACGTCGAGGGTGAGCTCCTCGCCTTCCGGGGCGTACGCCAGATACTGCGCCGTGGCCCACGCCACCGGACGATCGGTCTCGAGCTCGGCGACCTCGATTGCGGCGCCGAGACCGGCGCCGCCGAACAGCGCGCCCGTGCCGGAGATGAGGCTGCGCACGACAGGCATCCGCCATCGTGGAGCGGGTCCCGGCATGTGCTCCAGCCCGTAGAACGAGATCGCATCGGTTGGCTTCGAGTGGTCGTTCACCGACGCTCTCCCGCGTGCACGAACGTTCCCGACGGTGTCAGCTTGGTTCCTGACAAGGTGCGGTCGAGGTGGCGGCCACGCCAGGCCAGCATCCGTTGTGCGTACTCGAGCACGCGGCTCGCGTAGGCCGGATCGCCGGCGCGGTTGTGCAGCTCGTGCGGGTCCTCGTCGAGGTCGAAGAACACCGGTGGCAGCGCCGGATACGCGGTGAAGTGCACGTATTTGGCGTGCGCGTCGCGCAGCACGGCGAGCGAGCACTCCTCCATCGTGACGCCGAAGCCGCGTTCGAGCGAGCGGTCGGCCGGCTCTCGGAAGTCGAACTCCCAATGCACTTCGTCTCGCCACAGCTCCGGTTCGCCGCCCTCGAGGAACCTCACGAGCGCCCGTCCGTCACACTGCAGTGGCGTGGGCGCGTCGAGCAACGCGAGCAACGTCGGCATCACGTCGACGTTCTCGGTGAAGCGATCGATGATCCGACCACGCGTCCCGTCGAACTCCGGTCGGGGATCGCGAACGATGAGTGGCACGTGATACGACTCGTCGAAGAACCCGAGCTTGTGCAACAGGTAGTGGTCGCCGAGCTGCTCACCGTGATCGCTGGTGACCACAACGATCGTGTCGGCCGCGGCGCCGCTCTCGTCGAGCCAGTCGAAGATCCGACCCAGCTGCGCGTCGACCTCGGTCTGCATGCCGTAGTACGTGGCGCGCAGCTGACGGAGGTGACGTTCGTTCGTGGGCGCGGCGAGGAACGGATGCCCGACGATCAGGGCGAGGAGCGGATGGGTGGCACCTTCGGCATCGGCACTTGGCGCGCGCACCGGGTCGGGCACGGTCATGGGGTCGTAGAGCGTGTTGTACGGCTCCGGTGCGAAGAACGGCGGATGGGGACGGAGGTACGAGAGATGCGCGAACCATGGCCGCCCTGCACCCTGCTCGCCGTGTGCGTAATCGAGGAATCGCTCGGTGAGGAACGCGGTCTGTCCGTGCTCGACCGGATAGTGCGTGGGTGCACGATTCGGGCCCCACTCGTCGTCGCCGGCACCCGGGTAGCCGCCGACCGGCTGATCGACGAAGGGGCGCCAATCGCCGTCGGGATCGACTGGGTGGCCCAAGCCGGCGAGCCACTCGAGCCAGGCTCGTGGATTGCCCTCGGGCAGGTGGCCGACGCCTCGGAACCCCGGAAGCACACCTTCGTAGGTGCGCAGCCGAGGATCGTCGACGTCGACGGTGCGCGGGTCGACCGACGTGTCGGTGTAGCCGAACAGCACGGGGTCGTAGCCGAGCCGGCGTGCTTCGAGCGCGAGGTTCGTGTGGCGTGCATCAAGCGGAGTGCCGTTGAGCACGGCGCGGTGGTTCATCGCGTACATGCCGGTGTACAGCGACGCGCGGCTCGGCCCGCACGGCGCGGTCTGTGCATAGTGCCGGCGGAAGAGCACGCCTGATGTGGCGAGCCGATCGAGATGCGGCGTTCGCACGACGGGATGCGACAGCGCCGACAGGCACTCGGCGCGCCACTGGTCAACCGTGATGAACAGCACGTTCGCCGTCGGGCGCACCGTGTGGGTCTACCAGAGCCAAGCCCGTATTCGCACTGTGGTCACCACGATGCGTGAACTCCGAAGGCGGGCCAACCGCGCTGCGCTGCCCGTACGCGACGCGGCTCGGAAAAAGTCGCGTCATCGCGCGGATTGCGCTTCACAGGAACCCTTCGATGACGCATGATGACTCCGCACCGTACGGACGCGGTGCGCCGACTCGCGATGGTGGGCGCGACCAGAGGGGCCGACAGCCTTCTCTTGCCGTCCGCCGCCACGGTCGGCGATGCCCCCGGACTGGTCCGCCCGTCGGTCCGGAGCGGCTCGCCGAGGCCCCGACCCGGGCGCGCTACCGCACGGCGCCTGCTGTCGGGACCAGGGCAGGGCACGGCTCCCAGTTCCCCGTCGTGCCCTGCCCACATGGTCGCTGTCGCCGCGTGTGGGCCTGCGGCTCCTGGACATGGGCCCGCGGCTCCTGGACATGGAGTCGCCGCGACGGCCAGTTCCATCGCGGCGAACGCAAGTGGGCCTGCGGCTCCTGCACATGGAGTCGCCGCGACGGCCAGTTCCATCGCGGCGAACGCGAGTGGGCCTGCGGCTCCTCGTAATGTGCGCGCGCATGGGGTTGCTGGAGGGCAAGGTCGCGCTCGTCACGGGCGGAGGCGGCGGCATCGGTCGGGGCATCGTCGAGCGCTTCGCAAGCGAGGGCGCGCACGTCGTGTTCGCCGAGATCGATCCCGAGCGCGCCCGGGCCACCGAGGCGGCGGTTCCGGGCAGCACCGCCGTGGTCGCCGACATCCGTGACGTCGAAGGCGTCGCCGCGTTGTTCGAAGCCGCCGGGCCGCGCGTCGATGTGCTCGTGAACAACGTCGGTCACTACGGGCGCGGGCGGGGCGCCTTCCACGAGCAGTCCGACGGCGAATGGGACGAGCTCTACCGGGTGAACGTCGAGCACGTGCTGCGCTGCTCGCAGACGGCCATCCGCTCGATGTTGCGCGAGACGTGTGGTGGGTCGATCATCAACCTCTCCACGATCGAGGCGTTCCGAGGCATCCCGACCCGGGCGGTGTACTCCGCGTGCAAAGCCGCGATCACCGGACTCACGAAGAGCCTGGCCGTCGAGTACGGCCGCGCCGGCATCCGCGTGAACGCCATCGCGCCCGACGTCACCGAGACGCTGCAGGTGCCGTACTCCAAGTGGGTCGGACCCGACGAGCAGCACCTGATTCCCGCGTGGGTGCCGATCGGGCGCTTCGGCACGCCCGACGACCTCGCGGGCGTGGCGCTGTTCCTCGCCAGCGACCTCTCTGCGTTCGTCACCGGCACCACGGTCCACGCCGACGGCGGCACCTTCGCGGCAGGGGGTTGGTTCCCGACCGAGGAGGGTGGTTGGACCAACCGACCCCGCCGGCCGTGAGGCCCCGATCGTGACGGTGTTGGGCGCGCCCAACCGCTATCTCGCCGAGGCCCGCACCGCGGCCGAGGCCGAGGCGGCGGCCGCCCGCGCTCACGATCCCCGACGCGCTGATCGCGACGTGACGATCGTGCTGCTCGTGGCCGCGGTGTCGCTCACGTGCAGCCACTTCCTGTCGCAGAACGGTTCGTGGATCGTGACCGGGCTGCGCGGTGTCGGCGCGCGCGACCTGAGCCACCGTCTCGATGTCGGGTTCACCACGAGCCCGCACGCGCAGTTCTGGCTGCTCGTCGAGTGGGCGGTGTTCCAGATCGCTGGCTACGTGGTCCTTCCGACGATCACGATCAAGCTCGTCCTGCGCGCCCGCTTGCGCGACTTCGGCGTGCGCGTGCGAGGCATCGCACCCTTCTTCGTCCCGTACTTCGTGCTGTATCTCGTGGCGCTGCCGTTCCTCGTGGCCGCGAGCTACACCGCCGAGTTCCAGAGCCGCTATCCGTTCTACGCACTGGCACCGCACGAGCACTTCGGGCCCTACCTCTACCTCTGGTGGGGCTTCTACGCGCTGCAGTTCATGGCGCTCGAGTTCTTCTTCCGCGGCTTTCTCGTCCACGGCCTCGTGCCACGATTCGGTTGGCTCGCCGTGCCGATCATGGTCGTGCCCTACAACATGCTGCACTACGGCAAACCCATGCCCGAAGCGCTGGCTGCGATCGTCGGTGGCCTTGTGCTGGGCACGTTGGCGATCCGTACCCGATCGATCTGGTGGGGCGCCGCGCTGCACATCTCGATCGCCGCGAGCATGGACCTGCTGTCGCTCTGGCAGCACGGCCGAATCTTCTGAGCGGTCGGCAACGGCGCCAGTGGCGCGACCGTTCGTCAGATCGCGATCGGGAGCGCGTTGAGGCCGCGCAGCACGATGCGGCCGTTCCAGTCGAGCCGGTCGGATGCGAGTCGCATCGAGGGGAATCGCCGCACGAGCGCGCCGATCGCGACCTCGGCCTCGAGGCGAGCGAGCGCGTTGCCGAGGCAGTGGTGGAAACCACCGCCGAAGCTGCAGTGCTGGTTCGCGTTGGGGCGAGCGATGTCGAGACGATCAGGATCGGGGAAGGTCTCCGGATCTCGATTCGCGGCACCGAGGCAGACCATGATCGGCGAGCCGGCCTCGATCGTGTGGCCGCCGATCTCGAACGGAGCCAGTGCGAAGCGACCGCTGAACTGGACGGGGCTGTCGTAGCGGAGCAGCTCGTCGACCGCGTTGGCGCCCCGCTGCGGTTCGCTGCGCAGTCGTTCAAGCTGGTCGGGGTGGCGGAGCAGCGCGAGCGTGCCGTTGCCGATGAGATTGACGGTGGTCTCGTGGCCGGCGACGAACAGCAAGATCACGTTGTCGATCAGCTCCTGTTCGCTGAGGCGGTCGCCGTCTTCCTCGGCGGCGATCATCGCCGACAGGAGCTTGTCGTCGGGGGCGCGGCGCTTCGCCGCAATCGTCTCGGTCATGTACACGAGGAAGTTGTCGCCCGCCTCCGCGGCGGCGCGCACGTCGTCGATCGAGAGGATCGGATCGAAGGTCTTGACGAGAGCGTGCGACCACGCACGCAGGTCGTGTCGGTCGCGACCTTCCTCGATGCCCATCATGTCGGAGATCACCGCGAACGGAAGGGGAAAGGCGAGATCGGCGATCACGTCCATCGTGCCGTCGCCGCGCGCGACCACTTCGTCGAGGTGCGCGTCGACGAGCCGTTGCATCTGCGGCCGCAGACCTTCGATCACCTTCGGCGTGAACACCTTCGACACGAGCCGACGAATCCGGTGATGGTCGGGCGGGTCGATGTTGAGGATCGCCCGGCTGCCTCGTTCACGGCGCGACTCCATGATCGCGACCATCTCCGGGTCGGCGAACTCCGGCATGGTCGAGTTGCGCGCCTCGACGGAGAGCTTCGGGTCGCGCAGCACCCGCACCACATCCTGATGGCGCGACAACATCCACGGACCCATTGGCGTGCGGTGCACCGGCTCGGCGGCGCGCAGCGCGGCGTACTGCTCGTAGGGGTTGTCGAAGAATCCTGCGTCGAACGGATTGAGCATCGGCGGCAGGTAGCTGCCGGGGATCGGATCCGTGTCTGCGGCGGTGGTCGGCTCGCTCGTCACGACCGCGACGCTACGCCGCGAGTTAGACGCGGGGAATGCCCGAGCGAAGGTGCGCCGTCTGCTGTGCGACGGCCAGCAGGTTGCGATCGGTATCCCAGAGGAGGGTCGGGCCCGTGGCGTAGCCGTCGCCGGCCTGCCAGCAGCTCATGTCCTGCAAGATCCACGCGGGGTGCGCGTGCGGGGCCCGGATGAAGCGCAGGCCGATCTCGAGCGAGAGCGTCATGAAGTGACGCATCGGAGGCCCGAGGCCGCGGCCGATTGCCGGGCCGATCGAGTCGGCGGGCACTCCGAGTGCGAGCGGGTCGTAGGAGCCGTCGGCGAGGCGGGGTTCGACCAGCAGCCTCGTCCACGACGCGAAGCGGGCCGGGCCGGCGACGAAGGCCGGATCCCACGGCGGCACGGCGCCCTTCAGCGCGACGCGCCAATCGGTCTGCTGGTGGAAGTTCGTCGGCGGCCATGGGTCGTCGTCGGGGCGCGGCGCCTCGGGTGGGCAGTCGTCGGGCATGTGGACGTCGTCGGGGAAGCGCGCGTCGACGAACGCGAGGTCGGTGTCGTGGGGCCGCCCGAACACACCGTGCGCGCGCAAGGCCACGCCGTCGGTGCCGGGCACGCGCAGGTCGCACGCCACCTGGGCGGCGCGCTTTCCGTCGCGCAGCACGGTCACGTCGGCAACGACCGGCCCGCACGGCACCGGCGCGCAGAAGATGGCGTTCGCGGTGACGAGCTGGAGATCGGGGCGGTCGAGGTGCTGTTGCAGCGCTCGCAGCGCGGCGGTCATCGACACGCCACCGAACGCGTACTGGATCTTCCACGCCTCCGCGATCGCGCCGTGGTAGCGGCCGGCCACATGCGGGTCGGGTGTGAGCGTCGTGTCGCGCAGGAGATCTCCAGGCTCGGCCACAGCGCCAGAGTCAACCCGACCACGCGATGCCTGGCAGAATCGTTTCCATGACCGACGACGGCACCGCACCGCGAATCGCGCCCCAGTCCCGCTCGCAATGGGATCCGGAGCTGCTCGCCGCACTGGGCGCCGAAGCGCCAGGTGGCGGAACGCTGAACATCTTCGCCACGCTCGCGCACCATCCGAAGCTGCTGAAGCGATGGCTCGTGTTCGGCAATCACGTGCTCGCCAAGTCGACGTTGGCGCCGCGCGACCGAGAGCTGCTGATCCTGCGCACCGGATGGAACTGCTCGGCGCCCTATGAGTGGGGCCAGCACGTGGAGATCGCACGCCGGATCGGGATCGACGATGTGGAGATCGCTCGCATCGCCGCGGGCCCCCACGAGCACGGCTGGTCGGACTGGGACGCCACGCTCTTGCGCGCGGCCGACGAGCTGCACACGGCGTCGTGCATCTCGCAGGCCACATGGCAGGCGCTGGCGGCTCGCTACGACGAACAGCAGCTCCTCGACCTCATCTTCTGCGTCGGCCAGTACCACGTGGTCTCGATGGCGTTGAACAGCTGCCGGGTGCAGCGCGACGACGGCGTCGACGAGCTCGCGGTGCCGTTCCCCGCCCTGCCCGACAGCTAGGGGGCACTCGAGTCGTGGGAACGCGCACCTATGAAGTAGGTGCGCGTTCGTGGGAAACAACGGCGAAGCCGTAGCCTGTCTCGGTGACTGAGGGTGTACGCGCTGATCTTCGTAACGTCGCGATCATCGCCCACGTCGACCACGGCAAGACCACGCTCGTCGACGCCATGCTCTGGCAGGCGGGTGCCTTCCGCGCGAACCAAGACGTCGCCGAGCGCGTCATGGACTCGATGGATCTCGAGCGCGAGAAGGGGATCACGATCCTCGCCAAGAACACCACGGTGCATTGGCACGACATCACGATCAACGTCGTCGACACGCCCGGCCACGCCGACTTCGGCGGCGAAGTGGAGCGGGCGCTCACGATGGTCGACGGCGTGCTCCTGCTCGTCGACGCGAGCGAAGGCCCTCTGCCGCAGACGCGCTTCGTGTTGCGCAAGACCCTCGAGGCTCGCCTGCCCGTCATCTTGGTGATCAACAAGATCGACCGTCCCGACGCGCGCATCGCCGAAGTGCTCGACGAGGTGTACGCGC
>JADGOO010000204.1 GCA_017882905.1 Acidimicrobiia bacterium
GCGTTCGCGTCATGCACGGTCACGGTCACGGTGCGCGGCGCCGTGCTCGGGTTGGCACTCGAGTTCGTGTAGGTCACCGAGCGCAGGGCCGACTGCCACCCGCTGCTCGCAACGTTGCCGGTGAGCGTGAGCGTTCCCGTCGCCGCCGACCATGTTGAGGTGATGCCGCCACCGTCGACGAAGCCGAGTGTGTCCTGGCCGTTGACGTAGCCACCCGTGATGTGCAGCGCGATCGACGGGATGTCGTCTTCGGCGTCGGTCACTGTTGCGGCCGCATCGAGCGCGATCGCGCCCGATCCCTCCACGTATCCGAGCGAGCCCACACCCATCGTGACCTGTGCGGGATCAACGACCGACACAACCGTGATCGAGCTCGTCACGGTGTTCGACGGATCCATCGAATCCGTCGCGGTGTACGAGACGGTGCGGGCGGCACTCGAAGGCAACTCGCTCGTGTTGCGGTACGTGATCGATTGCATTGCGGTCGTGTAGTCGCTCGCCGGTGCCGAGCCGCTGAGTGTGAGCGTGCCCGTCGATGCGTCGTAGCTCGCGCTCACGTCGGGGGGTGGCGATGCGGCGAGCACGTCTTGGCCCGCGGCGAAGCCGGCGGTGATCTGCACCGTGGCACCGGCGATCGGATCGCTGTCGGGATCGGAGACCGTGACCGTGGGGTCGATGAGCGTGGCCGGGTCGTTCTCGGTGAACGTGATCGAGCCCCCGCCGACCATCACCGGCGGGTTGTTCGGCGCCGCACCGGCGGTCTCGAGGAGGAACGCGGCGCCGGCGCCACCCGCGGCGAGGAGCGCGACCGCGATCGTGACGCGGCGCCCGACCGTGGTCCGTGTCGACGCGACGGCGCGCGCGACCCGCTCGTGGGCGTAGATGCGCCGCAGTACACCGATGGCGCGCTCGAGCGCACGCCGCCAGAGATCCACGGGGGCTCATCGGCGGTCGTTCCGGCGAGTCGAGAGGTAGGGGCGGTTCGCGCCATTCGCGGCGCGTGGCGCGATTCCGCGCCGGTCAGTCGCCGGGCGCTTCGCCGATCTCGCGGAGCGCGGCCGCGAGCGCCACGCGCAGGCGCCGGGCCGTGGCCGGGGCCAGGTGCGCCACCAAGCCGTATCCGGGACGGCCCTGTTCCTCGACCGTGAGCACCACACGCAGCTCACCCTCGCCGCACGCCTCGCAGTCGTCGGAGAGCGCCACGGCCCACGAGGTCGCGGGGCGTTCGTCGTCGTCGGCCGGGTGGTCGTCGATGGCGTCGTCGATCGAGCGGCGCACGGACGTCTCCTTCACTTGATGAGCGACACGACCAGGCCGGCCTGCCCGAGGTGGTACAGGACCATGATCGCGAGCGGGCGCGGTCGGCGCTCCATGAACCGCGTCCATGCGATCGTCGCGTCGGACAACGCGAACAGCGAGGCACCGACGATCGCCGCGACCCGATGCGATCCACCCGCGCACACGACCATGCCGGCGATCACCACCACGTACACGGCGACGGGCGCGGCGTCGCTCGGATGGGTGCGGCGCGCGGCGCGCACGAGTGTCACTCCGAGGGGACCGAGCGCGAACACCACCGGGACCGCGGCGACGACAAGCGCCCCCGCGTGCACACCGCTCACCACGAACCCCACGATGTAGGCCACGTGGGCCAGCAGGAACGACGCCAGGCCGGGCACGAACTGCTCGCGGGGCAGCATCAAGAACACGTCGCCCGCGAGCGACAGCACGAGCGCCGCGACGAACCAGGCGCGCGCCGCGCCGTCGCGCGCATCGAGCGTGAGCGCAGCCGCAGCGAGCAACGCCGTGACGGTGGGCTTCGTGGTCCATTCGAGCCATTGCGAGCCGTTGACCCGCGACACCCAGTTGCCGATCGCGAACACGCCCGCGAACGCCAACACGATCGCCGTAGCGGTGTTCACGGTGCGAGCCGCTCGATGACCCATCCCTGCGCCGGATCGGTGCGATAGCGCAATCGGTCGTGCAGACGCGCCTCGCGACCTTGCCAGAGCTCGATCATGAACGGCGCGAGCCGGTAGCCGCCCCAGTCGGACGGACGCGGGATCGCGTCGGTGTTCGCGAAGCGGGCCTCGATCTGCGCGAGCCGTGCATCGAGCTCGGCGCGTCCGCCCTCGAGCACCGCGCTCTGCGGCGACGCCCACGCACCGATCTGCGAGACACGAGGGCGCGAGTGCCAGTACTCGTCGGACTCGGCATCGGAGAGCTGGGTCACCAGACCCGTGGAACGCACCTGCCGGTTGAGCTCGCGCCAATGCCATACGAGCGCGGCACGGGGTTCGTACGCCAGCTCACGGCCCTTCGCGCTCAGCCGGTTGGTGTGCCACACGAACCCGCGCTCGTCGAAGCCGCGCATGAGCACCGCCCGCGACCGCGGCGAGCCGTCGATGCCGACGGTCGACAGGATCATGGCGTCGGGTTGGCGCACCCGGGCCTTCAGGGCGTCGTCGAACCAGAGGGTGAACTGCTCGAGCGGGTCGACCGCGACCGACAACTCGTCGAGCGGTGGCTGGGGCTCGTCCATCAGCGCTCACCGTCCGGCACGAGGGCGGAGGCTACCGAACCCAAATATGCTCCTGACATGGGCTTCCACCACATCGCCATCGCCACCCGTGATCTCGAGGCCACCCACCGCTTCTACACCGAGGCGTGCGGCTTCGAGCTCGTGAAGGTCGTCGCCGCACCCACGCCCGAAGGCGCGGGGTGGGCCCGGCACGTGTTCTACGACACCGGCAACGGCGAGCTGTTCGCCATCTGGGATCTGCACTCGCCCTCGATCCCGGCCGAGTTCCCCACCGCCATCTCCACGGCGCTCGGCCTCCCGAACTGGGTGAACCACATCGCCTTCCATGCCCCCGATCTCGCCACGCTGCACGCCGCACGCGACCGTTGGATCGCGCACGGCCACGACGTCGCCGAGATCGATCACGGCTGGTGCACGTCGGTGTACGCCGACGACCCCAACGGTGTGATGGTCGAGTTCTGCGTGACCACGGCCAAGTTCACCGCGGACGATCGCGACGAGGCAGCCCGGTTGCTCGCCGCCGACCAACCCGAGCTCGACCTCACCCCGCCGCCCCTCGAGTTCTTCAAGGGCGCCGCCCTCGCGACCCAGTCGCAATAGGCGCACCCCCCAACTTTGCGTGACTCGATAGCGCATAGGGCGATCGAGTCACGCAGGTTGCGACCGACTAGAGGGGTGCGGGCACGGGTGCGGGCGGCGGCGGACCCACGTAGTCGCAGCTCGGCCGGATGAGTCGGTTGGCGGCGGCCTGCTCGAGCACGTGCGCGCACCATCCGATGACGCGACTCGACGCGAACGTGGGCGTGAACAACCCGCGCGGCACGGCGCACGTGTCGAGCACGACACCGGCGTAGAACTCCACGTTCGTGTAGAGCTTGCGGCCGGGCTTCAGCTCGGAGAGCACCTCGACGGCCTTGGCCTCCACCAGCTCGGCGAACTCCTGGCGGGCGCCACCGAGCTCGCGAGCCACGTCGCGCAACAGCAACGAGCGCGGATCGTCGGTCTTGTACACGCGGTGGCCGAAGCCCATGAGCCTGTCACCGCGTTCCACGGCCTCGCGCAGCCAGGGTTCGGCGCGCTCGGGCGTACCGATCGCTTCCAGCATGTCGAGCGCCCGCGACGGCGCACCGCCGTGCAGTGGCCCGCTCAGCGCGCCGATCGCGCCGACGACCGCAGCACCGAGATCGGCACCGGTGGAGGTGATGACGCGTGCGGTGAAGGTGGACGCGTTGAAGCCATGGTCGATCGTGGAGATGAGGTACTTCTCGACCGCGGCCGCGTGCTCGGGCGCCGGCACCTCACCCTGCATCATGTACAGGTAGTTGGCCGCGTACCCGAGATCGCCGCGCGGTTCGATGGGCTCGTCACCCGAGCGCAATCGCCACAGCGCGCCAACGAGCGTTGGCACCACGGCACAGATCTGCATGGCGTTGGCCCGTAGCGTGGCGTGGTCGACATCGAGCGACGGCCGGAAGCCGAGCGTCTGGGCAACGAGCGAGACCGCGCTGCGCAGCGCATCGAGCGGTACCCACTCAACGCCCGCCCGAGCGATCGAGCCCAGCTCGCCTCGCACCGCGTCGGGGATCGTCCGCAGAGCCGCGATCTCCGCGGCGAACGCAGCACGCGCTTCGAGCGTGGTGGGCAGCGCGCCGTCGACCATGAGCTGCCACACGTCTTCGATCGGCCGTGTACGGGCGAGATCGACGGCGCTGTACTGGCGGTAGTGGTAGAAGCCCTCTTGGCCGCGAACGTCGCCGATCGTGGTCTCGGCCACGACCACGCCTTCGAGTCCGCGCGGAACTTCGTGCGCGTGCGCGCCGGCCGGTTGCACGACTGCCACGCGCATCAGGTCGCGCATCGACACGATGCCCACGAGGGTTGCGTCGCGCACCACAGGGATGTGGCGGTAGCCGTGCTCGGCGAGGCGCGCGAACGCATCGCGGGCGGTCACGTCGGGCGCCACCACGTCGGGATCGGTGGTCATCCACTCCGACACCTTGGTAGCGGTGGGATCGGCGCCCGCCGCGGCAAGCCGGATCATGTCGCGCTCGGTCAGGATGCCGATCGGGCGCAGCTGTGAATCGGTGACGACCACCGAACCGACGCGGTGCTCCGCCATGCGGCCCGCGGCGACGGCGATCGTCTCACCGGCTCCCGCGGTGACGACGGGCGCACTCATCACATCGGCGACGAGGCGTTCCGGTACTGGTGCAACGGCTGCCATGGCAGCTCCTCTCCTCTTGGCGCGATCTGGTCGCGTGCTGTCGTGCGAGGGTGAGGCCGCGCCGTTGAGGCCGGTCACGATCATATGAGCCTCCTCGCCCTCGAACGCAGCGACAACCGGCTTGCGCTTCGTGCGCGCGTTCACGAGCGCGGCGCCGCCCGTTGCGCCGGCCTGTCAGGCGATGACGGCCGCGGCGCGCAGTGCGGCGAGCTCGCCGTCGTCGCACCCGGCGAGGCGGCGCAGGACCGCATCGGTGTGCTCGCCGAGCGCCGGGCCCACGTGTCGGATCGCGCCTGGCGTGCGCGACAGCTTCGGCACCACGTTCGTCATCGGCAGTGGCACATCGAAGCCGACCGACTGCAGCCGCACGAGCATCTCGCGGGCGGCCACGTGCGGATCAACGGCGAGATCCGCGGCCGTGTTGATGCGACCCACGGGCACGGAGTGGCGCTGGCACGCGGCGATCACGGCATCAGCATCGAGCGTGGCGGTCCACGCCTGCACCTCGTCGTCGAGCTCCGACTGATGCACGGCACGCGCCGCGAAGTCGTGATATCGCTCGTCGGCCGCGAGCTCGGGCCGCGCCATCGCCGCGCAAAGACGCACGAAGATCGGATCGGCGTTGGCCGCGATCACCACACTCGCACCACCGGCGCACTCGTACGCGTTCGACGGAGCGACGCCGGGCAGGATGCCGCCCGTACGCGCCCGCAGCTCGCCGCCCACTTCCCAGTCGGCCACCGCCGATTCCATCAACGCCATCACCGCTTCGTAGATCGCCACATCCACCTCTTGGCCCCGCCCGCTGCGGGCGCGTTCCGCGAGCGCAGCGAGGGTGCCGATCACGGCGAAGAGCGCGGCCAGCGAATCGCCGAGTGAGACGCCGGCGCGTGCCGGCGGCCGGTCGGGTTCACCGGTGATGTGACGGATCCCGCCCATCGCCTCGCCGATGGACCCGAAGCCCGGTTCGTTGGCCCGGGGCCCGGTCTGTCCGAAACCGCTCACGTGCACCACGATGAGGCCGGCGTTGTCCGCGACGAGGTCGTCGTAGCCGAGCCCCCATTGCGCGAGCAGTCCGGGCCGGAAGTTCTCCAGGATCACGTCGCAGTGCGCGGCGAGCCGTCGCACGAGCTGTCGTCCTCGTCCGTCGCGGAGGTCGATCGCCACCGACTGCTTGTTGCGCGCGATCGCCGGCCACCAGAGACTGCGCCCGCCGACGGTTCGATAGCCACGCATCGGATCGCCGGCTCCCGGTGGCTCGATCTTGATCACGTCGGCGCCGAGGTCGCCGAGGAGCTGGCCGGCGAAGGGCCCCGCGATGAAGCTGCCGAGCTCGAGCACGCGCAGCCCATCGAGTGAAGTAGCCATCGAAGCGGGCAAGATACCGGCATGGCACAGGCCGACAACAGGGGTCCGCACGGCCGGGTCGGGCACTACGACAATCCCTACAAGGTGGCCGAGTGGTCGCGGGCGCCCGGCGGCGGGGTGCACTGCGAGCCACTCGTGCTCGAGACGCCCGACCGGGCGATCGCGCACGGCTGGCTGTACTCGCGTGGCGGCGAAGACACCGTCGTGTGTCTGATGCACCCGCGCGCGAACTTCTCGCACCACTACGTGGTGCCGGGCTTGGTGGAGCGCGGCTACGCCGTGTTCTGTGAGAACAGCCGCTGGCTCAACAACGACGCCACGCTCGTGCACGAGGTCGTGCTGCTCGACGTGGCCGAAGGCATTCGCGCGATGCGTGAGCGCTTCGATCGCGTCGTGCTCTGCGGCAACAGCGGCGGCGGGTCGCTCTACACCTTCTACATCGACCAGGCGAGCCGCACCGACGGATCGCGCCTCACCGATACTGCCGCCGGCGACCATTTCGATCTGAACCGCTTCGATCTGCCGATGCCGGACGCGATGATCTACCTCGCCGCGCACACCGGCGAGGGTCACTTCTTGTTGAGCGCGATCGACGCGTCGGTCGTGAACGACGCCGACCCCTTGAGCTGCGACCCCACGTTCGATCCCTACGACGCCCGCAACGGCTTCATGACGCCGCCCGAGCCCACCCACTACCCGCCGGAGTTCGTGGCGCGCTACCGCGCGGCGCAACGGGCACGGGTCGAACGTCTCGACGCGGAGGCCCGCCGACGGGTTGATCGCCGGCACGCCGCGCGCGCCGCCGGTGACCGGCGCACCGCGATCGCCACCGACTTCATGTGCGTGTACCGCACCGACGCCGACCTGCGCAGCGTCGACCCCGCGATCGATCCGTCGGAACGTTCGTACGGCTCGCTGTGGGGCGCGCGTCCCGATCTCATCAACTACGGCGCGGTGGGATTCGGGCGCATCGTCGCACCCGAGGCGTGGCTCAGCACGTGGAGCGGTCTCTCGTCACGAGCCAACATCCTGCAGACCGGCGTCCGTATGACGCTGCCCGCGTTGATGGTCACCTACAACGGCGACCACTGCATCTTCCCGAGCGATCACGCCGACATCGCCACGGCGCTCCACTCGGCCGGTTCCGGGTTCGCCCTGCCGCGCGTCGACCTGCCGGCCGACCACTACGGCTTCCCCGACCACCTCGGCCGAGAACCCGCCACGGCAGTGATCGCCGAGTGGCTCGCCGGCTGACCCAGCCCCCTGGGTGATTGCGGGCCGCGACCTAGAGTCCGCGCATGGACTTCGACCTGTCGCCCCGCGCCAAGGAGTACCTCGAGCGTCTGATCGCGTTCGACACGGATGTCGTGCGGCCCGCCGAGCCCACCTATCACGCGCAGCGCGTCGAGAGCGGCGACATCCGCTACGCACCGCCGATCATGGAAGACCTCAAGCGCGACGCGCGGGCACGCGGCCTCTGGAACCTGTTCCTTCCCGAGCCGGGTCACGGACCCGGGCTCTCGAACCTCGAGTACGCGCCGCTGTGCGAGGTGATGGGCACCTCGCCCCTGCTCGGCGAGGCCACGAACAGCAGCGCGCCCGATACCGGCAACATGGAGATCCTCGCCCAGTTCGGCACACCGCTCCAGAAGGACCAGTTCCTCCAGCCGCTCCTCGACGGCGAGATCCGCTCGTGCTTCGCGATGACCGAACCGTGGGTGGCGTCGAGCGACGCCACGAACATCTCCAGCCGCATCGAGTCCGACGGCGACCACTACGTGATCAACGGTCACAAGTGGTTCACGAGCGGCGCGCTCGACCCGCGGTGCAAGGTCGCGGTGTTCATGGGCGTCACCAACCCCGACACCGACGCGTATCGCCGTCAGTCGATGGTGCTCATCCCGATGGACGCACCGGGCGTGACCGTCGTGCGTGGCCTCACCGTGTTCGGACACGACGAAGGTCCGGGTCACGCCGAGACGCTCTGGGAGAACGTACGCGTGCCCAAGGAGTTCCTCCTCGGTGAGGAAGGTGGAGGGTTCGCGATCGCGCAGGCCCGTCTCGGACCCGGCCGCATCCACCACTGCATGCGCGCGATCGGCTTGGCCGAGAAGGCGCTCGCGCTCATGAGCGCGCGCGTGCAGCAACGCGTCGCGTTCGGCAAGCCACTCGCCGACCAGGGCGTGGTGCGTGAGCGCATCGCCGAGAGCCGCCTGCAGATCGAACAGGCGCGCCTGCTCACCATGAAGGCCGCATGGGTGATGGACACGCACGGCAAGAAGGCCGCGCAGGCCGACATCGCCATGATCAAGGTCGTGGCCGCCCGTGTCGCAACCGATGTGATCGACCGCGCGATCCAGGTCTTCGGCGGCGCGGGCGTGACCGACGACTGGCCGCTCGCCGCGATGTACACGCACGCCCGCACACTGCACCTCGTCGACGGACCCGACGAGGTGCACCTCCGGCAGATCGCGCGCCGCGAGCTCGGCAAGTACGAGCACATGCGCCCGGCCGACGCCGGCCGCACCGCCCGAATCTGACGCGAGGCAGGACGATCATGAAGGTGCGCATCGGATTCGGCATCAGTGGCGCCGCGCCGATCAACACGGCGCAGTTCGCGAGCGCGGTCGATGCGCTCGAAGCCAACGGTTGGGATTCGCTGTGGCTCTCGGAGCGTATGGGCGCGCCCACGTTCGATCCCGTGACGGCACTCTCGTTCGCGGCGGGGCGCACGAAGCGCATCAAGCTCGGCACCAGCGTGAGCGTGCTCCCCGGCCGCAACCCGGCCGAAGTGGCCAAGACGTGGGCCACGCTCGATCTCCTCTCGGGCGGCCGCGCGCTCCCGGCATTCGGACTCGGCGTGGTGCATCCGAACGAGCAGCAGGCGTTCGGCGTGGCGCGCGAGGAGCGAGCCGCGCGCTTCGACGAGATGCTCCCGCTCGTGCGCCGCATCTGGAGCGAGCAGTCGGTCGATCACGACGGCCAGTTCTTCAAGTACGAGGGCTTGCGCGTGGAGCCGAAGCCCACGAAGTCGCTCGACGTGTGGCTCGGCGGCAAGGCACCGAGTGAGCTCCGGCGCGTCGGCCGGCTCGGTGACGGCTGGCTCGCCAGCTTCGCGATGCCGAGCGACGCGGCGGCCGCAATCCCGCAGATCCAACAGGCCGCGGCCGACGCCGGCCGTTCGATCGACCCCGACCATTACGGCGCCATGGTGTTCTACGCGCACACCACTCCCCCGCAGGCTGCGCTCGATCTCATCGCCTCGCGCAACAAGGGCGCGGATCCGGCGGCGCTGCTGCCCGTCGGCTGGGACGCGGTGCGCCGCCGCATCGAGGAGTTCGTTGCGGTCGACGTGACCAAGCTCGTCTGCGTGCCGTTCGGCACGGTCGACGACATCACGGCCGAGCTCGAGACGGGCGCACCCGCACTCCTGCACCTGCAGACGTAGAGGAACTCGAAAGTCTCCCGCGGTGCGCGCGACGATCTGCGAGGATCGAGCGTGTGAGCCGGATCGGTGAGGCGGTCTGCCCGGCTCGGCTCGGGAAGGGCTTCCGGTTCCTCCTCACCGCCGCGTGGATCAGCAACGTCGGCGATGGCATCTCGCTGGCGGCCGGACCACTGCTCGTGGCCTCCGAGACGCGATCACCCGCGTTGGTGGCATCGGCCGCACTGCTCCAACGGTTGCCGTGGCTCCTCTTCGGCCTGCAGGCCGGACTCATCGCCGATCGGCTCAACCGCCGACTCGTCGTCGTGACCGTCGATCTCGTGCGCGCCGGCGTCCTGGCGATGCTGTCGTTCGCGATCTTCGCCGGATCCGTGAACGTTGCGATCGTGCTCGTTGCGATGTTCCTGCTCGGCGCCGCCGAGGTGTTCTCCGACGTGACGACCAGCACCCTGATGCCGATGCTCGTCGCGCCCGAGGATCTCGGCATCGCCAACGCGCGATTGATGTTCGGCCTCGTGACCGCGAACCAGCTCGCGGGACCACCGATCGGCGCCGCGCTGTTCGCACTGAGCCGGGCCGTCCCCTTCGCATCGCAGGCGGTCTTCGTCGCGTTCGGCGCGATCCTCGTGTCGCGCATCGTCGTTCCGATCGGTCACGTGCCAACGAGAGCGCCGGGACGCCAGCAGATCGCCGAGGGCATGCGCTGGCTGTGGGCGCATGCCCCGGTCCGCACGTTGACGATCACGATCGTGTCGTTCAACGTGACGTTCGGCGCGGCGTGGTCTGTGCTCGTGCTGTACTCGAACGAACGACTCGGGCTGGGCGACATCGGGTTCGGCGTGCTCACCGCGATGAGTGCGGTCGGTGGTGTCGTCGGCTCCTGGTCGTACCGCCGCATCGAGCAGCGCGTGAGCCTCGCCGACATCATGCGAGTAGGGCTCATCATCGAGACGCTCACGCATCTCACCCTCGCCATCACAACATTGCCCGCGGTCGCCATGACCACCCTGTTCGTCTTCGGCATTCACGCCACCGTGTGGAACACCACCGCGACGAGCGTGCGTCAACGTGCTGTTCCGATCGAGTTCCAAGGCCGCGTCGGCAGCGTCTACATGATGGGCGTGCACGGCGGCATCGTGGTCGGCGCCGCGGTCGGCGGTCTGATCGCGAGTCGGTGGGGTGTCACCGGACCGTTCTGGTTCGCGTTCGTCGGATCGGCCGTGATCCTCGTCGCTTTGTGGCGTCAACTCGGCAACATCGCACACGCCGACCAGCAGGCGTGAGGGCCCTGCGGTGCGCGCTACTGGACCGACTGCTCGTAGATCCAGCCCGCATCGCCCATGAGCAGACGGTGACGGGGACCCGGATCGGTGAGGCGATCGGGGTCTTCGAACGCGATGTCGCCGTGATAGAGGCATACCGCGCCGCCGCCGTCGAGGAAGCAGAAGCGCGGCTGGAAATCGATCGGTTCCTCGGCCTCGAGCACGGTGAGGGCCTCGTCGACGACCGAGAAGCGCGAGAGCGACAGCAGCGTCACGTACTGCGGCGGTGCGAGATCGATCGCGCCTGCGGCGCGTTCGGCCAGCGCGTCTTCGGGCGCGATCCAGCGCACCGCGTCGCTCTCCGTGCCGTCGGCGATGCCTTCGACGAGACCGTCGACCGCCGGTCCGGCGAAGAACCACGTGGCGAAGCGCTTCGGCGAGATGTCGGGCGTGGTCCAGTTGCTCACGTGCACCAGCGTGTGGGCGACGACCTCGATGCTCGCCTCCTCGCGCGTCTCGCGTGCGGCGGCCCGCCGCGCGGGCGCCAACATGTCGCCGGCGTCGTCGGGTGTGTAGTCGTCCTCGTCGACACGACCGCCGGGGAACACCCACGCGCCGCCGTGGAAGTCGAGCTTGGTGGCGCGCCGCACCATCAAGACCTCGATGCCGCTCTCGCCGTCGCGTAGGACGGCTGCGGTGGCGGCCGGCTTCGCGTCGGCTCCCGATGGCTTCGGGTCAGTGCCGGCAGCTCGTGCTCGTCTCGCCCATTCGAAGGTCACGACGGCGACGCGATCACTCCACGCGCTCGATCGTCAACTCGCCGCGCTCGTGTTGGCCCCGCAGCACCTTCTTGTCGAACTTTCCGACGCTCGTCTTGGGCACCTCGGTGATGAACGCCCAGTTCTCGGGGATCTGCCACTTGGCGAACTGCACGCCGAGGAACGCCGACAGGTCGTCGGCCGTGGCCGTCGACCCGGAGCGCAGCACCACGCACGCGAGCGGCCGTTCGTCCCAGCGGGGGTCGGGGATGCCGACCACGCTCGCTTCGACCACATCGGGGTGGGCCATCAGGTGGTTCTCGAGGTCCACCGAGCTGATCCACTCGCCACCCGACTTGATCACGTCCTTGGCCCGGTCGGTGATCTGGATGAAGCCGTTCGGCGTGACGCTGCCCACATCGCCGGTGCGCAACCAGCCGTCGTCGAACTTCTCCGGCGCCGGGTCGCGGTAGTAGCTCGCCGTCACCCACGGTCCGCGGATCTCGATCTCGCCGACCGCGTCGCCGTCCCACGGCAGCGGCGATCCGGCATCGTCGACGATGCGCACCTCGACGCCGGCCATGATCCGGCCCGTCTTGGCCCGCCAGTCCATCTCCTCGGTCGTGCCGAGCTCGACCGTCGTGGGCGGATGCGCCACCGCGGCGAGCGGCGAGGTCTCGGTCATGCCCCAGCCCTGGATGATCCGCACACCGTGCCGCGACTCGAAGCGCTCCATCAGTGAGCGCGGCACCGCCGAGCCGCCGCACACGATGCGGTCCATCGACGACAGGTCGGTCTCGTGGTCTTCGCTGTAGCGGAGCACGTCGGCCCAGATCGTGGGGACGGCGCCCGACATCGTGGGCCGCTCCGCGTGCACGAACGCGACGAGCGGCTCGGCCTGCAGGTAGCGACCCGGCATGAGCAACGCGGAACCGGCGAGGAACGCCGCGTACGGCAACCCCCACGCGTTGGCATGGAACTGCGGCACGATCACGAGCACGCGGTCGCGATCGCTCACACCGAGACCGGCGGCCGACGTGACGGCCATCGAATGCAGGAACGACGATCGGTGCGAGTAGGCGACACCCTTCGGGTTGCCGGTGGTGCCGCTCGTGTAACACATCGCGGCCGCGGCGCGTTCGTCGATCTCCGGATACGCGAAGCCGGTTGCCTCCGCGGCGAGCAGGTCGGCGTACCGATGGACGGGGCGGCCCGTGGCCTCGAGGGCGCTCGCGTCGCCGTCACCGACCACGACGTAGCTCTTCACGGTGGTGAGGTCGTTCGCCACTCGGGCCAGCAACGCGATGATGCTGTCGTCGACGATGATCACCTCGTCTTCGGCGTGGTTGATCACGTAGGTGAGCTGCTCGGGGAAGAGCCGGATGTTGAGCGTGTGCAGCACCGCGCCCATCGACGGCACCGCGAAGTAGGCCTCGAGGTGCTCCTGGCAGTTCCACATGAACGTGCCGACCCGACCGCCGGGTTGCACACCGAGCTTGGTGAGCGCGGCGGCGAGCCGATCTGCGTTGTCGGCGACGTCGGCGAATGTGGCCCGGCGCGAGTGGTCACCCATCCAGGTGATCACCTCGCTGGACGCGTGGACGGTGCGACCGTGGCGCAGGATCGCCGCGATCGTCAGCTCGAAGTCCTGCATCGTGCTCTCGGTCATGGCGCGATTGTGCCGCATCCGAAGCCCGCCTCGCTCGTCTCCCCCCAAAGCTCGCGCGGAGGGTGTCAGACCTTGGCGATGGCGCCGATCACGAGACCGAGCGCGAGCAGCGACCCGGCCCGGCGGGTGAGGATGAAGGCGTTCGGCGCGAACCAGAGCGGCCAGACCGGGTTCGGGACCGGCGACACGTCGGGCTTCGGTTGCGAGAACGCAGCCCACGTGCGACGCAGGATGGGTAGGGACAGCACCACCAGCACCGTGGCGACGGGCAGCACCCGCGCGATCACGAGCGCCACGACGCCCGCGTAGAACCCCACGAACATCCCTTGCGTGACGCGCCGTGCGACGCGCTCGCCCAAGATCACCGGCAGCGTGTGCGTGCCGTCGCGCGAGTCCCACGCGAGCTTGTCGATGTGCTTGCCCATCAAGACCGTCGTGCACAAGATCGCGTACGGCAACGAGGCGAGCACGACGGCGCCGGGGATCGTGCCGGTCGAGGCGTAGTAGCAGCCACCCACCATGAGCGGGCCCCACACGATCACGACGGTGGGCTCGCCGAGCCCGTGCTTCTTGAGGCGCAACGGCGGCGCCGTGTACGCGGCGGAGAGCAGGAAGCCACCCAGCGCGAACGCGATCACGGGCCACCCTTGCGCGACCGCGAGCACGATCATGATCGCGAGGCAGATCACGTTCACGCCCACGGCGAGGAGCGCGAGGCCGCGCTTCGTGATCACGCCCGACAGCACGGGGTGCGGCGAATACAGGTTGCGCGGGTAGTCGGCCGTGTCGGTGCCGACCTGCACGTCGAAGAGGTCGTTCATGAGGTTGTTGGCCATGTGCGCGAGCACGATCCCGAGCGCGGCGATGGCGAAGTAACCCCAACGCACCGACGCGTTGCGGTAGGCGGCGACGAGCCCGGCGACCGCGGCCGACGTGAGCGTCATCGGGAGCACACCCGCGCGGGTGAGGTACAGCCACTTGCTCACCGGGTCGAGGTGGCCCTCGGGCGGGTTGGTCGTGGCGAGCACGTAGCGCCAGCGCTTGGCGAGCGACGGACGCGGATCGTGGGTGGCCGTACGTGCATCGGGAGCGACCGAAGCCATCTCCCCACGTTAACGAGATGAGCAGGAACGTGCCGGTGGCGGATAACTTCGAGCGCCATGTCCGATGTCGCGGTCGTCACCATCGAAGCCGACCCGAGCCCGATGGCGCTGATCCTCGCCGCCACGCTGCGGCGGGCGGCCCGCACACCGAAGCTCGCCGCGTCGCTCACGAGCGCCAAGGGTTCGGTCGCACTCAAGTCGACCGTCGATCCGCAGGCGGCCACGATGCGCTTCGGCGACGGCCGTGCGCACGTCACGAGTGGCGTCGCGGCCGACGCCGACGTCGTGATCGAGGTCGACGTGAACCGGATGAGCGATCCCGACGCACCCAAGCCGAAGGTGTCCGGTGCCGCCCGTCATCCCAAGCTGGCGCTCGCGGTGGCCAAGCTGCTCGAACCGCCGCACGGGTCGTGGCAGGAGGAGGCCCGCGAGTTCTGGGTGTTCGCGTCGTCACATCCCGGTTGCCCGCTCGGCCTGCGCGTCGTGAGCATCGACACGGGCAGCGAGGCCACGTTCGGCGAGGCACCTCCCGACTACGAGCTGCACGGCACCGACCACGCGCTCGTCACGTTGTTCACGGGCGGCTCGGTCCTCGGCCAAGAGCTGCTCGACGGCAAGCTCTGCGCGGTGGGCTCGCTGCGCCACACCGCCGAGCTCACGGGTCGCTCGCTGGCATGGATGCTCGGAGGCCAATGATGGACGCGGGCGCGGTTCCGGCCTGGCTCGACGAGCACGACGTGCGGTGGGTGCGCACCGAGTCGGTCTCGCTCGACGGTTTCCTGATCGGCAAACACCTCTCGCCGAACAAGTTCGCCAAGGGTCTCCCGCTCGGCAACGCGATCACGGAGCTCGTGCTCGGCTACGACATCGGTGGCACGCCATATCTCGCGTGGTGGGACGACTGGCGGCGCGACGCGCTCGGCGACTTCCACCAGCGTCCGGATCTCAGCACCCTCGTGATGGTGCCCGACCGGCCGCACACCGCGGCCGTGCTCTGCGATCTCGTCGGCGTCGACGGTGAAGAGCTGCCGGTGTGCCCACGCAGCCTCTTGCGCCGCGTGGTCGGCCGCCTCGGCGATCAAGGCTTCACGGCCCAGGCCGCGTTCGAGATCGAAGGCATGATCTTCGCCGAGAGCGTGATCGACGCTCGCCGCAAGCACTTCAAGGGACTCACGCCGCTGTCGCTGCCGACCGGGCTCGGCTACCTGCACCAGAACTCACGCGAGCAGCTCGCGTTCCTCGACGAGGCGCTCGCCCGTTGCGAGGCGTTGGGCATCTTCGTGGAGGGGTGGCACGACGAGGCTGCGCCCGGCCAGTTCGAGATCAACCTCGACCCGACCGATCCGATCACCGCATGCGATCACGTCGTGCGCACCAAGCAGGTGCTGCGCGAAGTGGCTGCCGAGCAAGGCCACATCGTCACGTTCGCGGCGAAGCCCACCGACGCGTACGGCAATGGCCTGCACGTTCACCACTCGCTGCGCCAAGACGGCGAGCCCGTCTTCTACGCGCCCGACGGCACGATGTCGCAGACGACCCGCCACTGGATCGGTGGCCTGATGGCCACGATGCCGGGCGCGACGAGCCTGCTCTGTCCAACGATCAACTCGTACCGTCGCATGATCGGTTGGGCCGCCGCACCGACTGTGGCGTCGTGGGCGGAAGACAACAAGTCGACGGCGCTGCGCGTGCTCTCGCGCTCGCCCGGCGCGGCACGCATCGAAGACCGCGTGGCCGCCGCCGACGCGAACCCGTATCTCGTGCTCGCCGCCGTGCTCGGCGGCGGGCTCGCCGGTCTCGAGAAGGCCATCGATCCTCCGCCGCCGCTCGCGGTGGCCGGCTGGGGTCTTCCTGCCGGTTGGCCCCACCTGCCCAACACGATCACGCGGGCGGCCGACGCGCTCGCCAACGACGCCCTGTTGCACGCGCAGCTCGGCGACGCGTTCTGCGACTACTGGGTGAACACGCGACGGTGGGAGTGGCTGATGTACCACACCACCGGCGGTGAGCCCGTCGCCACGGGCGTGACGCAATGGGAGCTCGACCGCTACTTCGAGGTGGTCTGAGTCGCGATGGCGGCCTCGGGCGTCGGCGCACCGCTGATCGGCATCACCGCGCACGTCGAGCTCGTGCGCGATCCCGACGACGGCGATGCGCTGCTCCACCACGTGGTGGCCGTGCCGTACGTGAAGGCCGTCGAGCGGGCCGGTGGGCTCCCGGTGATCCTGCCGATCACGAACTCCCACACCGCCGCCGCGCTGCTCGAACGCGTCGACGCGCTCGTGATCACCGGCGGATGCGACGTAGATCCCGGCGCTTACGACGCCGAACGCCATCCGCAGCTCGGCACCACCAGCCCCGACCGCGACGCGGCCGACCTCGCGATCACCCGCGCCGCGGTCGAGCGCGACCTCCCCACCCTCGCCGTGTGCCGTGGCATCCAGGTGCTCAACGTGGCGCTGGGTGGCACGCTCGTGCAGCACGTCGACGAGCACATGCGACTCGACGCGTACAACCAGACCGTGCACGACGTGGAGATCGACCCCGGCTCACAGCTGGCCGGCATCCTCAACACGACCCGGCTCGGCGTGAACACGCTGCACCATCAGGTGATCGACCGGCTCGCGTCGTCGCTACGGGCGGTCGCCCGCAACCACGACGGGCACGTGGAAGCCGTCGAGGTCGAGGGAACGACGCACGTGCTCGGTGTGCAGTGGCATCCGGAGCTGTTGCGCCACCGCGCCGATCAGCTCGCGCTCTTCGAATGGCTCACCAAGACCGCCGGCACTGCTCGCTGACCCGCCCGCTACCAAACCGGCGTCGCAGACTGTCGGCAAGCGCGCATCTGCACCGCCGGTTCAGGGGGTATGGATGATCTGGGTGGCGAACTCGTCGACGCGGGCGAGCCAGTCGGCGCGCGTGTCGGAGGCGAACTCCACGGGCACGTGCCCCACACCGAGATCGCCAAGCGTTGCGAGCTCGCTGCGCAGCGCGCCCTGATCGGCCTTCCCGCTCGCGAACATCGACAGCGAGATCGGTGCGAAGCAGACCGCGAGCGGGTCGGTGCGGCCGATCTCCGACGCATAGCGCTGCGCGAGCGAGAGGCGGGCGG
Source organism: Acidimicrobiia bacterium (assembly GCA_017882905.1). Lineage (GTDB taxonomy): Bacteria > Actinomycetota > Acidimicrobiia > IMCC26256 > PALSA-610 > Chersky-683. Next base: position 17,484 of record JADGOO010000204.1, read on the forward strand.
CGAGCTCCTCGACGGTCTCGAGCTTCGGTGTCTTGGTGGCGGCCGCCGCCGCCGCAGGGTTCGGGAACGGACACCAGCCTTGCGCCGACTCCACAGCTCGGCGCATCGCACGCGTGCTGTTGCCGCCGATCCACACGGGCGGACTCGGTTGTTGCGCCGGACGCGGCCGCATCGTGGTGCCCCGAGAGCGGAAGTGCCGACCCTGATACGCGACGGAGTCCTCCGTGAGCGCGAGGCGCATCACTTCGAGTGCTTCGTCGAACAGCTCATTGCGCTCGTCGTAGTCGACGCCGAGGGCCTGGAACTCGCTGCGCAGGTACCCGGCTGCGACACCGAGCGTGAGCCGGCCGCCCGAGAGCACGTCGAGGCTCAGCACGCTCTTCGCGGTGAGGAACGGGTTGCGATACGCGAGCACCAAGATGTGCGTCTGGAGCCGCAACGTGGTGGTCGTCGCGGCCGCGAACGACAAGGCCACGAACGGATCGAGCGCGTGATGGCCGCCCGTTTCGAGCCACTTCTGGTCGCCGGCCGGATGGTCGGTCACGTACACCGCCTCGTAGCCGGCCGCTTCCGCAGCCCGGGCCATCTCGGCGATGGCGGCGGCCGTGACGAACTCGCCGGGGGCGTCGACCCGCCCGCTCGGCAGGCCCAGCGCGAAGCGAACACATCGCACGGGAGCGATCACCGGTTCGGTCACGCGTGCGACTCGACCATGCGCAAGTACAGCGCGTACACGTGCAGGCCGTAGCTCGGGTCGGGCGACCAGCGGCCGCCGAGGCTCGCCCACGTGGTGCCACCGTGGCCGGTGCGCAGGAAGCGCGCCGGTAGCGTCGCTGGCTGCGCCGCGAAATCGCGCGCCGAGTGCAGCGACGCGTCGGCGCGCCAACGCAGGAGCTGGATCTGGGCGCGCACGCCGTCGCGCGCCGTGGCGAAGCCATCGTGCGAACAGGTGGCGCACCCGCCGAGGGCACCGAAGTTGTTCGGGCCCACGAAGCTCGAGAACGTGCCGGTCTCGAGCATCGCCTGGGCGAACGCCACGTCGCCACGAACGCCTTCGTGCTCACCTTCGTCGATGAAGAGCCATGCGAGCGTGAGCAGCGGCACGGTGGCGCGCACGTGCGTGTGGGCTCGCGCCGCGAAGTCGGCCATCGCCTGCGCCGTCAGCATCGACGGGCCGAAGATCGAGCTGTTGGGCGAGTCGATGATGTTGAGTCCCCACACGAGGCGCGCGTGATCGGCGATCGTGAGCGTCAGCTCGGCGTGTTGCAGACGCGCGCGCATTGTCTGCAACACGAGCCGGTTGCGCCGTTCGGTAGCGATGAAGTCGGGATCGGCGTGGAGCAGTGCGCCATCACTCGTCGCGGTCTTGGCGAGGGCTACGGCGTACGCCCTTCGGGCGGCGCGCACGTCGGCTTCGACGTGCTCGATCGCACCGGCGAGCTGCGCGGCGTCGTGGGCCGCTCGCAGCTGGTCGGCGGAGTTGGTGGGCGCATCCGCGCGCGTCGCGCGTGCGAGAACCGCGACGCACAGGAGCGCAGCCATCAAGAACGCGCCGAGTCGGCGCGCGTAGGTCATCTGCAAATGCATCGATCTCAGCCCGTTCATGTGTTCAGGTCCGCTGTGACATCCTGCGCAACAGCCATGCCGTACCGACACCGACGCCGGCCCCACCCGTGACGATGCCCGCGCCGATCGCGGCACGAAGACCATGACGCGGCTCGACGCGCAAGATCTCCCATTCGCGTTCGAGCGCGATGCGCCGCAGGTCGCGATCGGGGTTCACCGCGACAGCGTGACCGACGGCTTCGAGCATCGGCAAGTCGCTCATTGAGTCGCTGTACGCATACGACTGGGTCAGATCGATGCCTGATCGTTCAGCTTCGATCAGCATCGCCTCAACCTTTCCGGGTCCGTAGCAGAACGGCCCGCGCAGCGTTCCTGTGAACGCGCCTTCAGGATCGACGTCGGCACACGTCGCCAGTGCGCCGCCGCTCATGTCGAGCGCCCGTGCCACGGCACCGACGACTTCGATCGGTGATGCGCTGCAGAGGTACGTGCGAACGCCGGCGCGTTCGTGATCGAGGATGCGACGGAATATCTCCGGATACACGTTGAGGAGGATGGGTCCGAGCACGTCGGGCAGCAACGCTTCCATGCCTGCACGCGTGCGACCGCGGATCGAGTCGAGCACCTGATCTCGCACAGCCAGGCTCTGCTCGTCGCTCGCGCCGCGGCGCCGGAACCAGAACGTCTTCCACGCGCCGCGCAGCAACACGCGGCGCGGGTAGAACCCGGACTTCACAGCCGCCTTCGCGAAGTAGTACGTGCTCGCGCCCGACATGACGGTGCGGTCGAGATCGAAGAACGCTGCTACCTCGCCCACGGACCCAAGCCTACGGTGCCCGGAGCCGTAGGCCCCCCGCGGCTCAGTTACGTGGCACCTGGCTCCATGGCACATCGCGGTCGTTGCGCGGCTCGCCCGGCAGGCCGAGCACGCGTTCGCCCAGGATGTTGCGCATGATGTTGCTCGTGCCGCCCTCGATCGAGTTCGCCTGCACCCGCAGGAAGGCCTTCTGCGGCGTCGAGAGATCGAGCGCGCGCGACGGACGGCCGAACGTGTAGCCGTCGAAGAGCGTCGCGTCCATGCCCATGATGTTCACCGCGAAGTTCGCGATGCGCTGGTTGAGCTCGGCCATCACGAGCTTGCCGACGGAGCCTTCGGGTCCCGGTGTGCCCATCTTGCGGTTCGAGGAGGCGCGGATGTTCGTGAGCCGCAAGAGCTCTTGTTCGATCCAGAGCTCGGCGAGGCGATCGCGATGCACGGGATTCGCACGGGTTTCGGCGTCGGCGCGCTGCCACACGCTGAGGGCGAGCGCGATCATGCCACTCCCGCGCGGCGCGATCTGCCCACCGATCGACACGCGCTCGTTCATGAGCGTCGTGAGGCTCACCCGCCAACCGTCACCCACATCGCCGAGGCGCTCGGCGTCGGGAATGCGCACGTCGGTCATGTAGACCTCGTTGAACTCCGCCTCGCCGGTGATCTGCACGAGCGGCCGTACCTCGACGGCCGGGTCGTGCATGTCGAGCACGAACATGGTGAGACCCTTGTGCTTCACGTTCTCGGGATCGGTGCGCGCGATCACGATGCCGAAGCGCGCGACATGCGCGAGCGTGGTCCACACCTTCTGACCGTTGAGCACCCATTCGTCGCCGTCGCGCACCGCGCGGGTGGAGAGTCCGGCCACGTCGGAGCCGGCACCCGGCTCGCTGAAGAGCTGGCACCACACCTCTTCGCCGGTGAACAGCGGACGGAGGTAGCGCCGCTTCTGCTCGTCGGTGCCGTGCGTGACGACCGTGGGCGCGCACATGCCGTAGCCGATGGGGTTGCGGGCATACGCCACCGGCGCGCCCTCGCGGCCGAGACGCGTGGCAATCACGTTCTGCAGCTTCGGGCTCGCACCGAGGCCGCCGTGACCTTCGGCGAAGTGCACCCACGCGAGCCCGAGGTCGAACTGCGCACCGAGGAACTCCGCCGCCGGAGTGGCCTTGGGGTCGTGCCGGTCGAGCAGCTCCTCGCAGCGGGCCAGTACGTCGGCTTCGCTCACCGAGCTTGCGACTGTTCCCGTGGCAGCGTTGCCGACCATGTGCGGACCCCTCGTTCGCCGACTTGACCGTTCGGTCAAGCGTACGGGAATCGGCCCGGACCCCTCCAACCTGGCTCCCGCCTCCCCGGGGCGGGCCGGAGCGTCGTCGCCGGTTCGGCCCGGGCCGTAGCGGCGCGGCATCGTGGTGGCGATGCGAACCCGGCGGGACACGCGCC
>JADGOO010000205.1 GCA_017882905.1 Acidimicrobiia bacterium
CGACGCAGTGTGGAGCCGCAGGCCCACGCTGCGTCCGTCATGCTGGAAAGGGCCGTCGCGGCGACGCAGTGTGGAGCCGCAGGCCCACGCTGCGTCCGTCATGCTGGAAAGGGCCGTCGCGGCGACGAGAGTGACGTGCTAGTCGCGCCGCTGCCAGTCGACGTAGCCGTACCGTACGATCTGCAGCCCACTCAACACGGTGAGGGCGGTGGCGGCGAGCAGCACCACCTGTTGCAGCCCGCGGGCATCGGCGGTGAACGGCAGGAGCACGAAGCCGACGGAGCAGTACTGCAGGAACGCCTTGTACTTACCGAGGCGCTGCGCCGGCAGCACGATGCCGCGCCGCCCGGCGACGCTGCGGTACGCCGAGATGCCGAGCTCGCGCACGGCGATCACGATCACCGGCCACCACCAGATCTCACCGCGGTCGGCGAGCACGGCGAGGCCGCCGAGCACGATCACCTTGTCGGCCACCGGGTCGAGGAACGCGCCGCTGCGCGTCGCGCCGTCGCGGCGCGCGAGCCAGCCGTCGACGCTGTCGCTCGCGGTGATCGCGAACCACAGGCCCACCGTAAGCCAGCCCGAACCGCGGTCGCGCACGAGCCACAGTGTGGGCAACGCGGTGACGATGCGAGCGACGGTGATCGCGTTGGCGGGCGTGACGAGCGCACTCTGACCGAAGCGCTTCATCGCCGCGGCCGCGCGGGTGTCGGTCATCCCGCTCTCCGCGCCCGTCCCTCGACTCCCTGGAAGCGAAGTGGCCGCGCCAGCAGGTCGGGTCCCTCGATGTCGACGACCTCGGCGCTGACCAGCGCGCCGGGGCGCGCGTGCACATCGCCCGCGAGCCGCACCACGCCGTCGATCTCGGGCGCCTCGCGGTGTGTGCGACCGACGACCACACCGTGATCCTCGCCGTCGACGAGCACCTCGACCGCGGTGTCGATCAGCTCGACACGCCGAGCGTGGCTGATCGGCTCCTGTGTGGCGGCCAGCTCGGCGAGCCGTTCGCGCACCACATCGGCTGCGATCTTGCCGTCGAGCGACGCGGCTGTGGTGCCGTCTTCCCGCGAGTAGGCGAAGAAGCCCGCCCAGTCGAGCTGCGCGCGCTCGAGGAACGCGAGCAGCTCGTCGTGCATCGCCTCGGTCTCGCCAGGGAAGCCGCTGATGAACGACGACCGGAACGCGGCGTCGGGTTGCGCGGCTCGGATCTCGTCGATCATGGAGATGAAGCGATCGCCGCTCCCCCACCGCTTCATGCGCGCGAGCAGCGGCCGCGACGCATGCTGCAACGAGAGGTCGAAGTAGGGGACGACCGAAGGCAGCTCGAGCATGGTCGCGACGAGCGGCTCACGCACTTCGGACGGGTACAGGTAGAGCAAGCGCAGGCGCAACAGACCGTCGTCGCGCAGCGTGTCGAGTCGCCGTAGCAGCGGGGCGAGCGCACCCGGCTCGCCGGCGTCGCGCCCGTACCAGGCGAGGTCTTGCGCGACGAGCACGAGCTCGACCGCGCCGCCGGCCACGAGCGCGCGCGCTTCGGACTCGATGGCGTCGGGGGTCTGGGAGACCTGCTTGCCACGAAATGTGGGGATGGCGCAGAACGCGCAGGCGCGGTCGCACCCTTCGGCCACCTTGAGGTACGCCCATGGCGCGCGCGGCGCAGCGCGCGGGAGATCGAGGAGATCGCGCACACCGGTGGGGCGCACGTGCTTACGGCCGAGCGTGACCGGTTGGGCAAGACCGACGGCCGCCGCGATCGTGCTCTCCCCCGCGAAGCCGATCACCGCGTCGGCTTCCGGGAGCGCGTCGGCGAGCTCGGTGCCGTAGCGCTCGGCCATACAGCCGGTGGCGACCAGCTTCGAGCCTTCCTTGCGCTGCTCGCCGAGCGCCAACAGCACCTCGACCGACTCCTCGCGCGCGGCCTCGATGAACGCACACGTGTTCACCACGACGAGATCCGCGTCGTCGGGCGTGGAAGCGGGCGTGAGGCCGTCGCTCAGCAATGCCGCAGTGATGCGATCGGAGTCGACAGCGTTCTTCGGGCAGCCCAAAGTCTCGATCCAGAACTGCCGGGAAGCCACGGAGACAGGCTACAAGTTGACCGTCAGAGACCCTCGGAGGCGCACGTGATGCAACAACCCAACCTTTGGTGCCCGTCATGCGGCGCCGAGTACCGACCCGGATCGCTGTACTGCTCCGATTGTCGAGTGGCCCTCGTGCGCGACAAACCGGTCTCGGTGCAGCCTGACCAGGCGCAGGCCGCCACGTCGCGTGAGGGTGACGATCCGGGCGATCTCGTCGAGATGGGTGAGTTCTCGCGCCTGCACGCGCAGATCTTGCGCCGGCGTCTCGAATCGGCCGCCATCCCGGTGCTGGTCGAGTGGGCGGGCACGGCCGGCGACATGGTCGGCACGCTGCTCGTCCCGGCGGAGCACGCCGAGTTCGCGCGCGCGGTGATCACCGAGATCGATGTCGATGACGAAGTGCCGGACACGTCGCCGATCGCCTATGTGGCCCGCATCGAGGAGCACCTCGCCGCGGCGGAGGGCCTGCTCGAAGAGCTGCGCACCCGACTCGACGAGCTCGGCCTCTAGGGGCTCGGGTGCCGAACATGCGTCAGAAGCCGCCCACCGGGCGGGGTTTCTGGCGCATGTTCACGGAGATGTGCGTTGCAGACCGGTCGCGGCGAGTGTCATAGAGGTTGATGGCGACCGACGAGACGGCACTGGCGGCGCTCTACTCGCCGTTGCGGCGCTTCGCGGCCGTGGTCGCGGATGCGCGTGCCGACCCCGACGACCTCGTGCAGGAGTCGTTCGCCCGCGTCTTCGCCCGGGGAGGCCTCGACGGGATCGACGATCCGCTCGCCTACCTGCGCCGGGTGGTGCTGAACCTCGCCCACAACGAACGGAGGCGATCGCAGGCGGCCCAGCGTGCGCTCGCCCGCCACGGCGCGACGGCTGAATCGGAGCCCGTCGCCTATCCGTCGGATCTTGCCGAGCTGCTCCGACTCGATGCGCGGTCGCGCGCGCTGCTCTACCTCACCGAGCTCGAACGGGCGTCGATCGCCGAAGCCGCCGAGATCGTCGGCTGCAGCGAAGGCGCGGCGCGCATGCAGCTGTCGCGTGCGCGCCGAAGGCTGCGTGATCTCCTGGAACGAGAGGACGACGACGATGCCCGCACTCACTGATCTGCTCGAGACGTTGGCGAGCCGGGGTGAGCCCGCGGGCGCCGACGTGGTGGTCGCGCGGGCCAGAGCCATGGTGGCTGCGATCCCAGTGACCGAGACGATCGAGCCGCGGCGCCGGGCGCGGCGGGCCCGGCGCGCGTCGCTCGTCATCGTCGCGGTGGCCGCGGTCGTGGCGATCGTCGTGCCCGTGGCCGTGTTGCGCCGCAGCGCGCACGAACCGGCGAGTTCGTTGCAGACGCACGTCAGCACACCGGGCACCGTCGTACTGCCGGAAGTCGCGCCGGCAACTGCCGCGCAGCTCGCAACGTTCCGCTGGTCGACAGTCGCGTCGCCACCGACCGACATGGAGATCGGCACCGCTACGTGGGACGGCCACGAGCTCATCATCTTCGGGCCCGGCAACACCTCCGAGCATCGGGGCGTCGCGGCCGCTTACGACCCGACGAGCAATCGTTGGCGCCGGCTGCCGCCTTCGCCGCTCGTGGAGGTCGAGACCGACTGGATCAGTGCGGTCTGGACGGGCCGCCAGCTCGTCGTCGCGCAAGGCGACCACGCGACGACGATCGGCCGCGTGGTCATGTCGTCGTACGACCCGCTCGCGAACCGTTGGCGGGCGTATGCAGCCCAGATGATGTGCGCGGGCGTGAAGCCGACGCTCACGTGGACCGGCACGATCGTGGTGGTGACTACAGGCGATCGCCTCCAGGGAGAGGCGTGCGGAGGCGCAGCGCCAAACGCCGCGCACGGGTTCGACCCGGTGTCGGGTCGATGGTCGTCGTTGCCGGAGTTGCCGCTGCAGCCGGGTGAATACCTCGACACGGTGTCGACGACACGCGCACTCGGCGGCGTGGTCGCGCTCATGCGCTGGGTGCGCAGCGACACGACCGCCCCCGGAACCACTACGCCGAGTACTGCGCCGGGCAGCACCACGACGGTCGCTACGCCGAGCGGCGCTTCGACCGGGCACAACCTGCACTGGGGCGAGCGCGCCCTCCTCCTCGCCGCGGGAGCGCAGCAGTGGACGCCCGTTCCGCACGTCGTACTGCGCGGGATGGCGACGCCGTTCGGAGACGACGCGCGCCTCGTGGTTCCGCCGCGTGTGGAGCAGTGCCCATTCGGTGCATTCTGCGGTGGGTCGCTCGGCACCGAAGTCGGCTTCGTCGCCAACCGCGACGGGTCGACGGTGCCGCTTGCGGCCACCGGGGGCGACCCGTACGTCGCACCCGACCTCGTGGCCTTCACGGGCGATGCGCTCGTGGCGGTCGTGCGGCCCGACACGACGATCCCTGATTGCGTAGCAGCCACCTGTAGCGAACCGCGCGCGGTCGCGTGGGATCTGACGAGTGGACACTTCGTCGCACTCGCGTCGCCGGCGGTCGGCTCGTTCGACGCCGTGTGGACGGGGCGTGAGCTGATCGCGTTCGCTCCCGAAAAGACGCCGAGCGGCGGGAACGCGGTTGTGGCGGTGCGACTCGGGCCTTAGACCTTGGCTTGCATCTCGTCGAACTCGTCGACCGTCATCAGGACCATGCGGGCCTTCGAGCCCTCGGACGGGCCAACCACGCCGCGGCGCTCGAGGAGGTCCATGAGCCGTCCGGCGCGGGCGAAGCCCACACGGAGCTTGCGTTGCAGCATCGACGTCGATCCGAGACCCGAGCGCACGACGAGCTCCATCGCCTGTTCGAGCAGCTCGTCGCCTTCGTCGTCGTCGACACGGTTCATGCTGGCTCCGCTGGCGTCGCCCTGCACGCCTTCCACGTACGACGGTGCGAGCGCCTGACGACGCCAGTGAGCAACCACCTTGCGCACGCACTCCTCGTCGACCCAGGCGACCTGGATGCGCTCGGTCCGCGACGACGACGCGGCGAGCATCAGCATGTCGCCCTTGCCGACGAGCTTCTCCGCGCCGGGCTGGTCGAGGATGACGCGCGAGTCGGTGAGGCTGCTCACCGCGAACGCGAGCCGGCTCGGGATGTTGGCCTTGATCACGCCCGTGATCACGTCGACCGACGGTCGCTGCGTGGCAATCACGAGGTGGATGCCGACGGCACGGGCCATCTGCGCGAGCCGGGCGATGCTGCTCTCGACGTCGCGTGCGGCGACCATCATGAGGTCGGCGAGCTCGTCGACGACGATCACGATGAACGGCAGGCGCTCGTACGACTTGCCGCCCGTGGGGTCGGGGTTGTCGGCCGTGGGCAGATCGCCGCGGTCCCACATCGAGTTGTACCCGGTGATGTCGCGTACACCCACCTCGGAGAGGAGGACGTAGCGCATCTCCATCTCGCGCACTCCCCACTCGAGCGCGTTCGCCGCCTTCTTCGGGTTGACGACGACCTCGGTGAGCAGGTGCGGCACGTGGTTGTACTGACCCATCTCGACGCGCTTGGGGTCGATGAGGATGAAGCGCACCTGATCGGGTGTGGTGCGCATCAGCAACGACGTCACGATGCTGTTGATGCAGCTCGACTTGCCGGCGCCCGTCTGACCGGCGATGAGCACGTGCGGGAAGGTCGCCAGGTTCGCCATCACCGAGTGGCCGGAGATGTCGCGGCCGAGCCCGACCTCGAGCGGATGCACGGCCTTGCGCGCCTCGTCGCTCGCGAGGATGTCGCCGAGCGTCACGATCGGGCGCACCTTGTTGGGGACCTCGACACCGATCGCGCTGCGTCCCGGGATCGGCGCCAGGATGCGCACGTCGTGGCTCGCCATCGCGTAGGCGATCTCCTTGGCGAGCCCGGTGACCTTGTTCACCTTGACGCCCGGCGCGAGCTCGAGCTCGTAGCGCGTGACCGTGGGGCCGATCGTCCGGCCGATGAGCCGGGCGTCGACACCGAACTCGCGCATCGTGGCTTCGAGCACTTCGCCGCCTGCGTCGACGAGCCGCTCGTCGATCTGCTTGCCGCTACCTCGCTTCAAGATGTTGCCGGCGGGGAGCTTCCAGTTCGTCGGTTCGTAGCCGGGACCGAGGTCGAGATGGCTCTGCACGCGTGCCGCGGCTTGCACCTCGTCATCGTCCTCGTCGCCCTCTTCCTCGTACTCGTCGTCCTCGGCCTCTTCGTCGAGGCCTTCTTCGTCTTGCTCGTACTCCTCTTCGTCTTCTTCTTCGTACTCTTCGTCCTCGTACTCCTCGGCGAGATCCTCGTAGCCCTCCTCGTCGAGGCCCTCGTCGTCTTCGGCGGCTTCCTCCGAGGCGAGGTCGACATCGAAGTACGTGCCGTCGGAAAGCTCGTCGTAGAGAACCGAACGACGGCGTGACCCGGCGCCGCTGGCGTGGTCGAAGCCCGACTCGGCATCCGTCTGTGCGGCGGCGGCTGCCGCGGCCGCATCAGCCGCGCGCAGCTCGAGGAAGTGGTGCACGACGCCGACGCACCACCGCAGCGCGACGCGCACGCCGAGCGCGACCTGGCGCAAGGTGAGATCGGCCACGAGCAGCACTCCGAACGCCACGGCCGCGCCCAACACGATCGCCGCGCCCACGCCGCCGGTCAGTGCGGCAACAGCACTCCCGACGAGCGCGCCCAGCGCGCCGCCTGCGGCGCGCAGCTGCTTGAGGGTGGCGGTGCCGTGCCGGTCGGCACCGAGGTGCAGGAGACCCGTGCTGGCCATGACCACGAGCACCGAGCCGACACCGAGCCGCCAGCCGTGGCGATCTTCGGGCGCTTCGTGGCGGCGGGCGACGAGCACGGCGGCCGCCGCGAACAACGCCAGCGGGACGAGGTAGCGACCCTTGCCGAGCAGCGCGCCGGCGCCCGTGTCGATGACGCGTCCGAGCGGTCCGGCCGCGTCGGTGAATACGCCGAGCAGGGCGATGAGCCCGATGACCATGCAGGCCAGCGCGGCCGCGTCGGCGGCGTGGGTGGCGAGCTGTTCACCGAGCGCCTCGCGGATCCGGCCGGTGGGCAGGCTGCGGCGCGCCCGGGGGCGCTTCACGCTCTTGCGAGCCGGCTTGCGGGAGGCCGCAGGCCGGCGCTTGGTCGACGTCGCCATGGCCACTCACCGTAACACTGGCCACACTGTCCACACAGGGAACTCAGGTCCCCAATGCGCCGCTCACCCGCGTCATTTCCGGGTTTCCGACGCATCGGGCCCCACCGCGGGCCTCAGAGCGACGAGAGGTAGCCGCCGTCGACGGGATACACCTGGCCGGTGATCCAGCTCCCATGGTCGGAGGCGAGCAAGGTCACGACCCCAGCCGGGTCGGCCGGACGGCCGATCCGCCGAAGCGGATAGGGCTTGGCCATCCGCTCCTCGTACTCGGGGTTCTTCGCCAGGATCTCGGCGAGCGCTCCGGTGTTCATCGAGCCGAGCGACACGCAGTTGGCGGTCACACCGTCGCGACCGACCTCGGCGGCGAGCCCACGGGTGAAGCCCATCGCCGCGGCCTTGGCGGCGCCGTAGACCGCCTGGTAGCGCTCCCCCTTGCGACCGGCGTCCGAGACGATCGTGATCACCCGACCCCAGCCCGCGGCGACCATCGCGCCCACGTAGGCGTGCGACACGTGCAGCACCGCCCCGAAGTTCAGCCAGACGGTGAGGTCCCAGTCGGAGGGTTCGGTGTCGATGAACCGCTTCAGCGGGCCGAAGCCGCCGGGCGGGATCCCGACGTTGTTCACGAGGATGTCGACCGGACCGGTCTCCTCGCGCATGCGCGTCACCTTCACCGGGCTCGTCACGTCGGCCTTCACCGGCCGCGCCCGGCCATCGCCGCCGATCGCGTTGAGCTCGTCGGCGATGGCGGTGGCCCGTTCCCGGCTGATGTCGTTCACGAAGACGTCGGCGCCGGCCTGGACGAACGCGCGGCCGATCTCCGCACCCACGCCGTTGCCGCCGCCCGTGATGAGCGCCGTCCGCCCTGCCAGCGAGATCTCGAACCCGGTCACACCGGTCAGCCTGGCACGATGCGCCGCTCGGCCGGAAAACGTGCCGGTGAGCGGCGCATGGGCGCGGGTGCGCTCAGGCTTCGATGACGACCGGAACGATGATCGGGTACCGGCGCGTGCGATCGGCGATGAACCGCTTCAGGGCCTTGCGGGCATGCCGGCGGATGTTCTCGAAGTCGATCGCGCCTTCGGCCGCGGCGCGGGCCAGCGACTGCAACACCACTTCCTTGGCGTCGTCGAGGAGGCCTTCGGCTTCGGGCGCGTACACCCAACCGCGCGTCACGATCTCGGGCCCCGCGAGCACCTCACCGCTCTGCGCGTTGATCGTCATGAACACCACGACGACGCCTTCTTCGGCGAGCGCGCGCCGGTCGCGCAGCACTCCGCCGCCCACGTCGCCCACGATGCCGTCGACGAACGTGTAGCCGGCCGGTACGGCGCGATGCTCGATGTCGGCGCCGCCGGGGCCGAGGACCACGGCGTCGCCGTCCTCGCACATCAGCACGTTGCTCGCGGGCACGCCGACGGCCTCGGCCAGTCGGGCATGGTGCACGAGGTGGCGGTACTCGCCGTGCACGGGTATGAACCACTCGGGCCGCAGGAGCGACAGCACGAACTTCAGCTCTTCGGCCGAGGCGTGTCCCGACACGTGCACGCCCGACGTGCCGCCGTACACGACGTACGCGCCCGCACGGTGCAGCGCGTCGATGACGCGGTAGACGTTGACCTCATTGCCCGGAATGGCGTGCGAGGACAGCACGACCACGTCGTCGGCCGACACCTTCACGTACTTGTGCTCGTGCGCGGCCATCAGGTTGAGCGCGCTCATCGGCTCTCCCTGAGAACCGGTGCAGATCACACACACCTGCCCGGGTGAGTACCGAGCGATCTCATCGATGTCGACGATGGCGTGTGCGGGCAGGTCGAGCACACCCATCTCGCGCGCCTTGGCCACATTGTGGACCATCGACCGGCCAAGGAACGCGACCCGGCGCCCGGCGGCAATCGCGGCCGCGGCCACCTGCTCGACGCGGTGGATGTGCGACGCGAAGCACGCGACGATGAAGCGTTGCTCGGTGTGATCGCGGAACAGATCGCGCATCGCCTGACCGACGGTGCTCTCCGACGGCGTGTGGCCCGGACGTTCTGCGTTCGTCGAGTCGGAGAGCAACAGTCGCACGCCGCCGTTGCGTCGCGCGATCTCGCCGAGCAGCGCGAGGTCGGTCTGGCGGCCGTCGACCGGCTCGAGATCGATCTTGAAGTCGCCGGTGTGCACGATCGTGCCCGCCGGCGTGTGGAACGCGGTTGCGAAACCGTGCGGTACCGAGTGGGTGACGGGGATGAACTCGCAGTCGAAGGGGCCGATCATGCGCCGTTCGCCGTCGTGCACTGCGATGAACTCGGTCCGGTCGCCGAGACCGGCTTCGTCGATGCGTCGGCGCGCGAACGCGAGCGACAGCGGCGAGCCGTAGATCGGAACGGGGACGTCGGCCAACAGGTACTGCAGGCCGCCGGCGTGGTCTTCATGCGCGTGGGTGAGGAACACGCCCTCCACGCGGTCGGCGTTCTCGCGCAGGTAGGTGAAATCGGGCAGGACGAGATCGACACCTGGCATGTCGGCGTCGGGGAACATCAGCCCGCAGTCGACGACGAGGATGCGGTCGTCGTGTTCGAGGCAGAGGCAGTTGCGACCGATCTCGCCGACACCGCCCAGGAACGTGATGCGGACGGTTCCCGACTGTGTCATCACCGGGCGACGGTACTACCGCAGCCCCGCGCGCACCGTCAGGCCGACTGGCGGTCCTTCTCGACCTCGTCGAGCGCGCTGTACTCCTCACCCGTGTCGACCCAGTCCTCGAACTGGATCACGCCGAGCTCGGTGAACTTCTGACGCAGCCATCCGTCGCCGGCGTCGAGCAGGCCGAGCTTCTTGCAGTTGGGAACGATCTTCGAGAACAGCAGCGC
>JADGOO010000206.1 GCA_017882905.1 Acidimicrobiia bacterium
TACGAACAAGCAGCAGTAGCCGACACGAACTAAGCCATCCCCGCCAACGCACTCTTCGTCAGCCCAACGGGCAGCGACACGAACCCGGGCACGCAGAGCGCGCCGTTCGCGACGATCGCCAAGGCGCTGACGGTCGCACCGAGTGGGGCGACGGTCGTGTTGCGCGGCGGCACGTATCGCGAGTCGTTGCAGGTGCAACGACGCGTGACGATGCAGGCGTTTCCCCACGAGCAGCCGTGGATCGTCGGAAGCGACCTCGTGAGCGGATTCGCGCCGAGCGGGAACAGCTGGACGCGGCCATGGACGAGCGCGTTGTGCCACAGCTGCTACCCGGCCGGAGTGATCGACCCGGCGTTCCCGGCCGCCGGGCTGCCCGAGCAGGTGTTCATCGACAGCACACCGCTCGCGCAGGTGACGTCACCGGCCGGACTCGGGGTCGGCACCTTCTACTACGACAGTGCGCACCGCATGCTCGACCTCGGGAGCGACCCGACGGGGCATTCGGTCGAGGTGACGGCACGGCCCATGGCGCTCTCACTTTCGTCGAGCGCGGCCGGGTCGGCGGTGCTGGGCATCGGCTTCGCCCGCACTGGCTCCACCTACACGGCCGCGGCCGATGGGTCGGTCGTCGACCTCGCCGCCGGCGTCACGTTCGATCGTGACACGTTCGCCTGGAGCGCGAGCCGCGGCTTGTCGGTGTTCGCGCCGAACGTCGTCGTCACGAACAACCTGTTCCTGTACAGCGGGAGCAACGGCTTTCACGGCCACCACGCCGACGGGCTCGTGTTCCAGAACAACCGGGTGGCGTACGCGAACGAGGAGCACTTCAGCATCCTCGGCACGCCGTTCGCCGCAGAAGCCGGCGTGAAGATCACGCACAGCTGGAACTGCGTGATCAGCGGCAACCTCTTCGACGACAACAGTGCCAACGGCTTGTGGCTCGACATCGCCAGCACGAACGTCGCCATCGTCAACAACACGATGGCGCGCAACGCCGGCCACGGTCTCGCCTACGAGATCTCCGGGAACGCGCTCATCGCAGGGAACCTCATCGTCAACAACGTGCAAGACGGGGTGAAGCTGTCGGGTGTGTCGCACGCCGAGGTCTGGAACAACACGATCGCCGGCAACGGCTGGTCACAGCTCGGCGTCTACGAAGACCCGCGCCACGACAGCAACCCGATCGACAATGCCGCAGGCATCACGTTCGACTCGACGAACATCCGGGTCGCCAACAACGTGTTCGTGGCCGGCACGAACGCGAGCAAGCCGGTCTTCGAGAGCTTCGATGTGAGCCCACAGCGCCACCTCACCACGCCGCAGATGGTTGCCTTCGACGATCGCAACCTCTGGTCGCGACCCACGGCCGTGGCACCTTCGATCCTCGTGAACTGGCAGTCGTCGCTCAGCGCAATGTCGCGCTACACCTCGCTCGCCAGCACGCAGAGCGGCACCGGGCGAGAAGGCCAGAGCATCGCGGCAGACAACGCGGCACTCAGCGCGCTGTTCACCGATCCCGCCAACGGCGACTACTCGCCCCTCGCGAGTGGCCCGCTCAGCCAGCCCGGCGTTGCGCTCCCGACCGCGGTCGCGGCGGCGATGGGCGTGAACGCGTCGCCGGCGCAGCTCGGCGCACCCAACCCGCCGAACCTGAACAGCCCCGGCGGGGGCGGCGGGACGACCACCACGACGGCACCGGCGACGACCACGACCACGATTCAGGTCACTACGACCACGATTCCGGTCACCACGACGACCACGCCGACGCCACCGCAACCCGTGCTCACGATCGACAGCGTGTCGGTGAACGCGGGCAACGGTCACTCAGCCAAGCTGCGCTTCACGATCACGCTCTCGCGGGCATCGAGCTCGGTGATCACGATCGACTACTCCACTGCGAACGGCAGTGCCCACGCGGGCCCCGATTACACCTCGCGCCATGGATCAGCCACGTTCGATCCGGGCATGCTCACTCGTCATGTGGTCGTCGACGTGCAGGGTCACGGTTCCACGTCGGCCAAGACGTTCTACGTGAACCTGTCTCGACCCAAGGGCGCCACCGTTGCCCACGGTCGCGGTACGGCGACCATTCGCTGAGGCGAGCTGTCGACCGCGGATGACTCCGTCAGTGGGCGGAGTCATCCGCGGCGCGCGGCGCCGATCTCGAATGCGTCGAGGTCGAGCGTCTCGCTGCGCTGCTGGTACTCGATCATCGAGAATGGCCACTGGGTGACGATGCGGCCGCTCGGTGAGCGGTAGTAGCCGTGGCATCCGGCTTGCCACACGGTGACCCCGGCGATGGCTTCCTGCACCTCGTCGTTGTAGCGCTGCATCGTCTCGGGCTTCACGTCGATCCATGCGATGTCGTCGTCACGGAGGCGGCGCAGGTGCGCCACGACGTGCTCCACTTGGAGCTCGATCATCGACAGGATCGAGCCGTTGTTCGTGTTCGGGCCGTAGAGCATGAACAGGTTCGGGA
Organism: Acidimicrobiia bacterium; assembly: GCA_017882905.1. Taxonomy (GTDB): domain Bacteria; phylum Actinomycetota; class Acidimicrobiia; order IMCC26256; family PALSA-610; genus Chersky-683. The sequence continues at coordinate 2,480 of JADGOO010000206.1, forward strand.
ACTGCGACGTCGTGATGCCCAGGTACGCGAGCGGGCCATCGTTCCAGGCGTCGTCGAGGCGGCATCCGTTGCGGCCGGTCACGTCGATCGCCGACAGGTACTTCGACGCCGCGTAACCCGTCGCCAGGACGATCGTGTCGACCTCGCGCTCGACACCGTCGGCCGTCACGACACCGCGCGCGCTGATGCGTTCGATCGGATCCGTCACGAGCTCGAGCGTCGGTTCGTTGAAGGCCTGGTAGTACACGTTCGAGAAGAGCGGGCGCTTGCATCCGTAGGGGTGCGTGGGCCGGAGCTTGCGGCGCACTTCCGGATCGTCGACCACCTCGATGGCGGCGAGGCCCGCGGCCTCACGATCGGCGAGCATCTTCGGATCGGAGAACGTCATCCCCAAGTTCATGTTGCGCTCGACCTCCGCCCGGAAGCGGAGCAACGGAGCGGGATCGGCGCGAAACGCTTCGAGCTGCTCCTCGGTGTACACGCCGTCGATCTTGGGCAGCACCCAGTTCGGCGTGCGTTGGAACAGGTACACCTGACCCGCGGTCTTGACGACCTCCGGCACGAGCTGCACGGCGCTCGCGGCGCTGCCGATCACGGCCACGCGCTCGCCGGCGATGTCGTGACCCCAATCCCACTGGCCGGAGTGCCACATCGCACCCTCGAAGGAGTGCAGTCCCTCGATCTCGGGCCAGTAGAGCTCGTTGAACATGCCGATCGCGCTGACCACGACATCGGCTTCGATCGCCTCGCCCGACTCGAGGGTGAGCGTCCAGGTCGATGACTCGTCGTTCCAGCGTGCGCTGTGGACCCCCGCCCCGAAGCGGCAGTGTGACAAGACGCCGTACTTCTCGGCGATGCCGCGCATGTACTCGAGGATCTCGGGTTGTGTTCCGTAGGGCTTCGACCAGTCGGCCTTGAACTCGAAGGAGAACGAGTACAGCGCCGAAGGCACGTCGCACTCGCAGCCGGGATAGCGGTTCTTGTTCCACGTGCCGCCGACATCGCTCGACTGCTCGAGCACCACGAAATCGTGCAGGCCTTCGTCGAGCAGTCGCTTGCCCATGCAGAGCCCGCCCGGCCCGGCTCCGATGATCGCGACGCGCAGCGATGACCGACTCACGATCCGCACCTATCCCTTCAGGTCTGCGATGACAGCACGGCCGAGGTACGAGCCCGCTTCGAGCTCGTCGAAGATGGCCGGGAGCTCCGACAGCGAGCCGGTACGGGACACGTGGGTGGTGACACGTCCTGCGGCCGCGAGATCGATCAGCTCGCGCATGTCCTGGACGGTACCCACGGCCGAGTAGATGATCGTGGGGTCCTTGATGAAGAGCTCGAACGGGTGGAGCTGGAGGTTCCCGTCACTCGACGGTGGGATCCCCACGGCCACGAACAGCCCGCCGCGTCTGAGCAGCTTGAGACCCAGCTCGAAGCCGCTCAGACGGGCGGCGAACACGAGCACCGCGTCCACACCACCGAGCTCGCTCACGACGACGGCCGCAGCCTCGTCGGCACTCACCGCGCGCGCCACCCCGAGCGACCGAACGAACTCCAGCCGCTCCTCGCCGACGTCGACGCCCACGACGCGGTAACCGAACGCGTGCGCGATCTGCACGGCGTAGTGGCCGAGCCCACCCGCCGCGCCGATCACCGCGATCGTGCGACCGGGGATGACGCCGTGGGCGAGGAGCTTCTTCACCGCGCCGTACGCGGTGAGCCCGCCGCACGCCAGCGGCGCTTCGTGGTCGCCTACCTGATCAGGCACGGCAACGAGCGACGGCGCCCACACGCAGAGCTGCTCGGCGAACGTTCCGAGGATCGACTTGGCCTGCGGGCAGTGACGCGGTCGGCCGGACAGGCAGTACTCGCACGCACCGCACCAGTAGCCGCCACCCATCCCACCGAGACCGAGGATCACGCGCTGGCCCACCTCGACGAAGCGCTCGGCGCCCGGGCCGAGCGCCTCGACCACGCCGATCGCCTCGTGCCCCAGGCTCCCGGAGCGCGGCACGCCCATCCAGTCGCCGCGAGCCAGATGGAGGTCGGAGTGGCACACGCCCGAGGCGCTGATCCGGATGCGGGCTTCGTCGGCGGCGGGCGCCGGCACGTCGACGTCACGGATGTGCAGCGCACCGTCTTCGAGCCGAGCTGCCTTCATGCTGCCTGCCTTCGTCGCGATGCGGCCGCGTCGGTCGGTCACCGCGCGGAGCAGCGAGAGGGTAGACGCCGACGCGGCCGGCGTGGCGGGGTGAGAGAGCCGCCCTACGACCGCCGAGGTCGGGACCTTCGGCCCCAGGACGGGAGGGCCCGCAGTGTTTCACTGAGTGCACGAAGGAGTCGCACCGATGAAACGAATCGTTGTCCTGGGCTGCGGAACAGGAGGCACGCTCGTCGCGAACCGCTTGCGGCAACGCTTCGACCGTCACGCCGCGCGGATCACCGTCGTCGATCAAGACGATGTGCACGTGTACCAACCGGGCTTGCTCTTCGTGCCGTTTGGTCTCGCGCTCGCCGAAGACATCGTGCGTCCCCGTCGACGCCAGCTGCACGCCGGCATCGACGTAGCTATCTCGGCCATCGATCGAGTCGACGTCGACGGCAACGTGGTGCACCTGAGCAATGGCGAATCGCTCGACTACGACGTGCTCGTGGTCGCGACCGGAGCGGTGCTCGTACCCGAGGAGACCGAAGGCCTGCTCGGCACGGGGTGGCTGCAGAACGTCTTCACCTTCTACAACCTCGAGGGGGCACAGGCGCTCGGTGACCGTCTCGCACAGTTCGAGGGCGGCCGCCTCGTCGTCAACGTGGTCGACATGCCGATCAAGTGCCCGGTCGCGCCGCTCGAGTTCTGCTTCCTCGCCGACTGGTACTTCCGTGAGCGCGGCATCCGCGACCAGGTCGACATCACGTACGCGACGCCGCTCGACGGCGCGTTCACGAAGCCGGCCGCGTCGCACGCGCTCGCGGGGTTGCTCGAGGAGAAGGGCATCGAGCTCGTCACCGAGTTCAATGCCGGCGAGTACGACGAAGCTGCTCGCACCATCACGTCGTACGACGGCAGAGTCGTGCCGTTCGACGTCGCGGTCGTGATCCCGCTCCATGGCGGTGCACCGTACGTAGGTCGTTCGGAGCACCTCGGCGACGAGCTGAACTTCGTGCCCACCGACAACCGCACGCTGCAGTCACAGGTGCGGCCGAACATCTTCGTGATCGGTGACGCCGCCAACGTGCCGGCGTCGAAAGCCGGTTCTGTCACGCACTTCGAAGGCGAGACCGTGGTCGACAACATCGAGCGCTTCCTCGACGGAGCCGATCTCGATGCGTCCTACGACGGCCACGCGAACTGCTTCATCGAGACCGGCTTCCACAAGGCCCTGCTGATCGACTTCAACTACGACACCGAGCCACTGCCTGGTCACTTCCCCGGTCCGCTCGGCGTGCCGCTGATGAAGGAATCGCGACTCAACCATCTCGGCAAGCTGATGTTCCAGTGGTTCTACTGGCACGTTCTCCTGCCGGGACGCGACGTTCCGGGACTCGGTTCCGCGATGCCACACGCGGGCAAGAAGCAAGGAGCTCGAACATGACCACTACCTCGATTGCCGGCCACACGGTCGACGTGAACGACGAAGGCTTCTTCGTCGACCCGAATCAGTGGACCGAGGACATGGTTCCCGCGCTGGCGCGCGCCGAGGGCATCGACGACCTGTCGGAGCAGCACTGGCAGGTGATCCGGTTCATGCGCTCGCAGTACCAGGAGAAGGGCACCGGCCCGACCGTCCGCGTGCTCGGCAAGACATCGGGCGTCACGGTGAAAGAGCTCTACACGCTCTTCCCGAAGGGCCCGGCCAAGGTCGCCGCAAAGATCGCCGGCATTCCCAAACCGCGCGGATGCATCTGAGGAAAGGGCATTGCCACGATGACCACCGAACCGATCACCAAGGTCTCGATCATCATCAGCAAGGGTTCGCTCGAAGGCGTCTACCCCGGTCTGATCATGGCGAACGGGGCACGCGCCGAAGGGATCGAGGCAAACCTCTTCTTCACCTTCTTCGGCCTCGACGTGGTGCACCGCAAGCGCCATGAGCACATCAAGCTCGCCACCGTCGGCAACCCGGGCCTGCACATGGCCACGTGGCTCGGCGGCGTTCCGGGCATGGCCACGGTGATGACGCACTACATGGAGCACCAGATCGACAAGCTCGACATCCCGTCGATCCCCGAGTTCGTCGAGATGATCGCCGACACCGGCGCCGGCCTGTACGCCTGCAAGGCGTCGGTCGACCTCTTCGGCCTCGAGAAGAACGATCTCATCGACCAGGTCCAGGACATCATCACGGTCGGCGAGTTCTACGAGCGAGCCGCTGGCGGCCAGATCATCTTCACCTGAGGCGTCGCTTCGGCTCAGGGCGCCAGGCCGCTGCACGTGCGCCGGCGGGCCCATTCGGTCCCGTCGGCGCTCGCTGTGGTTCCCGTTTCGGGCACTGGGATGCCGTGCGCGATGCGCGCGGGAACCCACGAGTAGCGGTCGACATGGCGACCCGTCGCGGTCACGAGCAGCACGCCGCTGCGGCCCGACTCGCCGTCTTCGCGCCAGTACACGAAGTTACCGAGCCCATACGCCACGAACCCGTTGCCCACACGACCGGCGCCGAACACACGATGCGCGTGGCTCCCCACGATGATGTCGGCACCCGCGCCGAGCAACGCCTGGGCGAGACCATGCTGCTCGGGCGACGCGCAGTACGTGGTCTCGGTGCCCCAGTGCAGGAAGACCACGAGCGTGTCGACCTCGGGGCGCACGGCGCGTATCGCGCCGAGCAGGCGCGCGCGGTCGATCGAGAACGCCAGGCCGGCCTGGGCCTCGGTGGCCGACCAGGCGGGGATCAGCCGCGGTTCGAGCCAGTCGACGGCACTGAAGATCGCGATGCGTTGACCGTTGATGACCGTGCGGTACGGCCGGTACGCCTCCGCCGCGTCGTGGCCGATCCCGATCACCGGCAGCTTCGACGCGGCGATCGCCGCGAACGTGTCGTCCATACCGACGGGGCCGTAGTCGAGAGCGTGGTTGTTCGCCATGCTCACCACATCGACGCCGGCGGCCCGCAGGGCCTCGAACGACGCCGCCGGCGAACGGAAGTGGAAGTTCTTTCCCGGCACCGGCGTGCCGCGATCGGTGATCGCCGTCTCGAGGTTCACCATGGCGAGGTCAGCGCTCGACAGGACCGGCGCGATCGCCGCGAGCACACCAGTCGGATCCGCTCGCACACGATCCGAGAGCAGGGGCAGACCGGTGGAGATCGCGCCAGGCTCGTCGTCCATCTGGTCGGGGAACTGCGTGTCGCCGGCAAAGGCGAACGTCACGCTGCTGTTCGCCTTGAGGTCGCGCGGTCGGGGCGCCGACGTGGTGGTCGACAGCGGTGGCGCCGTGGTCTCGCTCGCGTGCGTGCCACTCGTGGGCCCCGACGCGAGGTGACGCGCCGAGCTCCCGGAACACGCCGCGAGCACCACACACACCGACCCGAGCAGCGCGACCGGAACGGTGCGCGTGGTTCGGCGCATCAGACCTAGCGATCGCCGAGGACGCGCGAGGGCCGATCCTGGCGCACCTCGAGCGCTTCGCCGACGAGCTGGCGCACCACGGCCCTCCGCTACGACGCGGCAGAGGGATGCACCACCGGCGCGGGCGCCGGCGCGAGCGGAGCCACGCCGTGCACGATCGCCGGCGTCCAGTCGCTCCAGCTCGAGTCCCAGTCCATCACGCCGTGGTCGTACGGCGCCGGCGGCCGCGGGCCGCCGATCACCTGGACCACATCGCCCATGCGGCTGAAGTTGAAGAACATCAGCGCGTCGGTGGGGCTGAGGTTGATGCAGCCGTGCGAGACGTTGGCGCGACCCTGGCTCCCCACCGACCATGGTGCCGCGTGCACGTACTCGCCGCTGTCGGTGATGTGTACGTCGGAGTAGACGAGCTCGTCGTAGCCGTCGGGCGAGTTCACCGGGATACCGTTCGTCGACGACACCATGTGCACCACGCTCTCGCGGTCGAGGACGATGTGCGTGCCGTTCATCGTGGGATACTTCGTACGGCCGCCGCTGAACGGATACGTGGCCACGATGCGGCCGTTGACGCTGACTGTCATCTCATCAGTCGCGAGGTTGGCAACCGATACGTGTGCGTCACCGATGGTGAAGTGCGCGTGCAGCTGCCCCTGGCCCCACAGCGCGTTCCCGGCGTCCCAACCGCTCAGGTTGGCGCTCACCCACACCTGCTCTCCGGCCGGCCAGTACTGCTGCGGTCGGAAGTGCAGCTCGTGGTCGCTGAACCAGTGCCAGCCGCCCGGCACAGGGTGCGATTCGGTGACGGTCATGTGCGACAGGACGGCGGCCCGCGCCGCGTCGGAGCCCGCCGAGTGGTCGAAGCGGAACACGATGGGCTGCGCCACGCCCACGGTGAGGCCGTCGGACGGGAACAGCGACGCCGACACCCAGCCCGCCGGCGTGACCGTGCGGAAGCTCGCGCCGAGCGTCACCGACGTGGTGTGCCCCGTGGACGTCGCCACGAGTCGGTACTCGGTCGACGGCTCGAGCAGCCCGCGTGCGCGCCACTGGTTGGTCGAGGTGTTGATGGCGCCCGGAACCGCATGGCCATCCGAGCCGACCACGCTGACGGTTGCGAGGCGACCCACGCCACCGACCACCACGACGGGCGAGTTCAACGGCACGTCGGTCGTGCCCGACGGGGGCAGGAACACGAGCGCCTTGGTGAGCTCGGCTCGTTCGGCGGCCTGCGCGGCACGCTCGCGGGCGCGCAGCTCGGTGGCCGCCGCGATCTCCTGCGCGCGATGCCGGGCCGCGGCGGCACGAGCGGCAGTCGAGCGCGCTGCAGTTGTGGCGGCCATACCGAGGCCGGCACAGACGACGATCACCAAGACAACGACGATCGCTCCGCCCGACCCACGGGACCATTTGGTGCGACGACGCACAACACGGCCTTCCGAATCGGTCACCCCCAAACTACGACCACTTGGGCCTCGAGCGAAAGTCCGGAATTGGTGTCGTCGAGTCCACGTTGGGTCAACCGCGGCGCGTATCGGTCGTTATCGTGCTTGACGTGCACGTTCGGATGGCCGCGGCCCTCATCACCGGTGCCCTCGTGCTCGCCGCCTGCGGCTCGAGCTCCTCGCACGCGGTCGCGCCGACCACGGCGCGCAAGCTCTCGACGACCGCGGCACCGTCGACCACGCGCACCACGAGGGCGAGCTCGACCACGTCGTCGACCGCGCCGAACGCGCCATCCACCGCGACCGCCCCTGCCCCGCCGCCCACCGCCACGCCGCCACCGCCACCCGCATCGGGAACCGGCTCCTTGGCCGCGGTAGCGGGCAAGACGATCGTGATCGACGCCGGTCACAACGGCGGGAACGCCGCCCACGCCTCCGAGATCAGCCGGCCGATCTTCATCGGCACCGGCTACCGGGCGTGCGACACAACGGGCACGGAGACGAACGGCGGCTATACGGAGCACGAGTACACGTTCGATGTCGCCGTGCGCGTCCAGGCGCTCCTGGCTGCGGCCGGCGCCCACGTGGTGATGACCCGCACCGACGACACGGGCGTGGGGCCCTGCATCGACCAGCGTGCGGCGATCGGCAACCAGGCGCACGCGATCGTGGGCATCTCGATCCATGCCGACGGCGGGCCCGCGTCGGGCCGCGGCTTCTGCGTGTACATGCCGGCGCTCACGCCCGGCTACACCGACGACATCTACGCCGCGTCGCATCGGCTCGGTGTGGATCTGCGCGACGCGTATCAGAGCATCGCCGGCATCCCACCCGCCGACTACGTGTGCTCGGCCGGGCTCACCGAAGCGAACAACTACGGCGGGCTGAACCTGTCGAACGTGCCGAAGGTGCTGTTCGAGACCGCGAACATGCGCAACGCCACCGACGCCTCACTCCTCGTGCTGCCGTCGATCCGCCAGCGCATCGCCGCGGGCATCGCCGCCGGTCTCGCGCGCTACCTCGCCGGCTGAGCGCCGCCTACGAGACGGTCACCCACGTCGCGACCGACGGCACGCCGTTCGCGTCGACGGCGAACAGCATGTACGGGCCGGGCGGAAGCGTGTTGTCGGCCGGCAGCGTCGCCGCGAGCGTGGTCGCGCTGACCGACGCGGTCGCCAGCTGCACGAGTCGCTGCGAGAGATCCGTGGCGTGCGTCGCCGCGCCGGGCGCGATCAGCTCCACCGTCTTGACCGCAACGTTGGTGGTCACGTTGATCGTGCTGCCACGCGTCGCGACGGCGGGCGCGCTCGTGATCACCGGTCGCGGGCCCCGGAAGAGATACGGCGGCGAGAACACCTCGAGGGCTGCGCCACCGCCACCGCCACCGGTGTCGCCGCCGGAGAGCACGGTCCCGTCGGGCAGCAACACCGCGGTCGAGTGGTAGGCGCGGCGTTTCGCTTGCGCCGCCAACGGTGTCCACGTGTCGGACGCCGGCGAGTACTGCAACGCTTGGTACGTCGGCAGCGTGAAGTTGCTCGTCTCGTTGCCACCGACCATGAGCAGCGTGCCGTCGGGCAACAGCACCGTGTTCGTGTTGGTTCGCGGCTGCGGAAGCGGCGCCATCGCCTTGAAGGCCGGGCTGGTCGCAGACATGTCGATGCGCACTGACGTCGTCGTGGCGGGCCAGTTCGTCTGCGGTCCGCCGCTTCGGCCGCCGGTCATCTGGATCACGAAGTGGCCGCCCGGAGTCAGCGGCAGGATCGTGGCATTGGGATACGTGTACGCGTTCGCGAGCAGCGACGGGCCCTTGGTGATCGTCCACGTGGTCGGATCGATGAAGTGCGTGAACTTCGACGCGATCGAGAAGATACGACCGTCGGGGAGCTGGAACTCGCTCGGGTACATGTCTTCACCGGCGCCGATGTTGTACTGCGCGACAAGCTGCGGAGTGCCAACCGTGGGTGCGATGACCTCGACGTCGTGGTTCGGGATGTTGCGCGCGCCGCCGGCGTGGCCCCCGACCACCACGGTGCGCCCATCGGTGAGCCGCACGAGCGACGGGTACCAACGCCCCTGGTGCATCGGGGGTGCGATCGTCCACTGCTCGGTCGCAGGATCGAACGTGAGCACGATCGGAAGTCCTTGGCCCGAGTAGCCGTTGTCGGGATCGAGCCCGCCGACGACGAGCACACGCCCGTCGGCCAGCGTGGTCGCGTAGCCGCAGAAGATGTTGTAATCGAGTGGCGGGTCGACACGCCGGGCGGTGTGCGTCACCGGGTCATAGACCGACGCGATGGCTTGCATCTCGTAGTACGTCGACCCGGGTGGCTTGACCGAGTGGTCGGTCCAGATCAGCACCTTGCCGGTGCGCATCAGCACCATGTGCACCGCCGTCACCGCGTTCGCCGGGGTCACGGCTGTCGACCATTGGCCGGTCACGGCCGCTGACGTGCTCCACGTGGGGATCAACGGCGCGTGCGTCGACGCCAGCCGCCATTCGCGCGCCGCGGCGGCGTACGCCGCGCTACCGGCATCGCCGTCGAGCAAGGCCTCCACGTAGCCGGGCTGCTCGCGACGGCGACGCGGTCCACGGACTGCCGCGCGCGCGCTGGCGCCGTGCGCGGAGGGAACGAGGAGACCGACCCCGACGGCCGCGACGCCCAACACCCATGCCCCGCGTCCACGCCTTCGAGCGAGCGCGACGTCGTGCTGCCGCCTGGTTCCGCCGCCCATCTGCCCGTCTCCCCGCATCGACTGCGGCGCGAAAGGTAGTAATAGGACAATCCGTGCGTCAATCGCCGGGGGTCACGTGTGACGAAGCGCGCCGCTCGCCCGCAGCACGGCCCGCCAGGTCTGGTAGCCGCCGTCGAGGTTGCGGGCCTTCATGCCGAGCTCGTGCATCAGCGCGACGGCAGTGTGGCCGCGCTGGCCGACCTCGCAGTACACCACTACGGGCGCGCCGTGCAGCAAGTCGAGGCGGTCACGCAAGGTATCGACAGGAATGTTGATCGAACCCGGGATCGCGCCCGCCGCGTGCTCTTCCCGGCTCCGCACGTCGAGGAGCAGCCAGCCCTGCGCGACGAGGCCATCGAGCTCCCCTGCGGCGACGATGTCGCAGTCGCCGCTGCGCACGTTCTCCGCCATGTAGCCGAGCAGGTTGACGGGGTCCTTGGCCGACGAGAACGGAGGCGCGTACGCCAGCTCGAGGTCGGCGAGGCGGTCGGCCGTGCACCCCATGGCCATCGCAGTGGCGATCACGTCGATGCGCTTGTCGACACCATTGCGGCCGACGATCTGCGCGCCGAGGATGGTGCCGTCGGTCGGGTCGAAGATCAGCTTCGCAGCCATCCGCGTCGCGCCCGGGTAGTAGGTGGCGTGATCGAAGGGGTGCGAGTGGATCGCTGTGAACGGCCGGTCCGCGGCGCGCAGCCGAGCTTCGCTCCAGCCGACCGTCGCGGCCACCAGATCGAACACCTTCACGATTGCCGTTCCGAGCGAGGCAACCGAGTGCGACGGGCGCCCGGCGATGTGATCGGCGACTCTCCTGCCTTGGCGGTTGGCAACGTTCGCGAGGGCGATGAGCGATGTGGCGTGGGAGACGGCATCAGGCTTCTCGACCGCGTCACCAACGGCGTAGATGTCCGGATCGTTCGTCTGGTTCGCCTCGTTCACCGCGATGCCACCGCGCGGGCCGAGAACCAGATCGGCCGCCTGCGCGAGGTGCACGTCGGGTCGTACGCCAATCGCGCCCACCACGAGATCTGCCGCGACCACTCGACCATCGGCCAAGGTGACGGAGCGCTCCTCGATCGACGCGACCGTCGCGCCGGTCTCCACTTCGACACCATGCGCGACGAGCTCGTCGGCGATCAAGATCGCGAGCTCCGGATCGAATGGCGGCAGCACCTGCGGGGTCGCTTCGACGAGTGTGACGGCGAGCCCTTGGCCGACCAGGTTCTCGGCCATCTCGAGCCCGATGAAGCCGGCGCCGATCACGACGGCCGTCGCCGGCGCCACGTCGACGTCGGCGGCCAAGCGTGCCGCGTCTTCCACGGTGCGCAGCGTGCGCACGCGCTCATAACCCGGGATCGGCGGGCGCACCGGCGCCGCGCCCATACTCAGCACCAGCTTGTCGTAGCCAACGATCTCGTGCGCTCCGGTGAGCGTCGAACGCACCGTGACGGTGCGCGCGGCGCGGTCGATCGCCACGACCTCGCTGTGCACACGCACGTCGAGCCGGAAGCGGTCGAACAGCTGCTCGGGAGTCTGCAGGGTCAGGTCGGCTTCGTCCTCGATGAGCCCGCCGACGAAGTACGGCAGGCCGCAGTTCGCGAACGACACGTGACCGGAGCGTTCCAGCACGATGATGTGCGCCGACTCGTCGAGCCGGCGGAACCGGGCCGCCGTCGACATGCCTCCGGCGACGCCACCCACGATCACCAACGACTCGCAGCCACGTTCCGGCGCCATGCCACAAGCCTCATCCCCGGATCAGGAGGCGCCCAGAGGCCAAAGTCCCCGCCCAGTCACCCGACCGGGCGCACGCCACCCAGCGGACCGATCGTCGTGCGGATCAGTGGGACGCCCGGCCGGTACGCGAGGTGGTGGTACGACGGCGCGTCGACCACGATCGCGTGACCCTTGCTCCCCGGCTTCAGGCAGCCCACGTCGTCGCGCTGCAACGCGCCGGCACCGCCGATCGTGGCCGCGGCAACCGCTTCCTCGATCGTCATGTGCATCTCGCGTACGGCGAGCGCGATGCAGAACGACATCGACGTGGTGTAGCTGCTCCCGGGGTTGCAGTTCGACGCGAGCGCCACCGTCGCGCCGGCGTCGATGAGCCGCCGCGCATCGGGGTAGGGCTGGCGCGTCGAGAAGTCGGTCGCAGGGAGCAGCGTCGCCACCGTCTCACTCGCGGCGAGGGCGTCGATGTCGTCGTCGCCCAGATATGTGCAGTGGTCCACCGATGCACAGTGCATCTCCACCGCGAGCTGCACGCCGGGTCCGTGATGGAGCTGGTTCGCGTGCAGCCGCAGACCGAGTCCGGCGCGCCGTCCGGCGTCGAGCACCGCGCGGCACTGGTCGGCATCGAAGGCACCGATCTCACAGAACGCGTCGATCCAACGCGCGCCGCTGGCGGCGGCGCCTACGAGCATCTCGCCACACACGAGCGCCACGTAGTCGTCGACGCGACCCTCGTACTCGGGCGGCACGATGTGCGCGCCGAGGAACGTGGTCTCCGAGGTTCGTTCACGCGCGAGCGAAACGAGGCGCGCTTCGTCGGCGACGGTCAGGCCGTAACCCGACTTGATCTCGATCGTCGTCGTGCCGGCCCGGTGAGCTTCCGCGAGGCGCCCATCCGTGAGGTCGCGCAGCTCGTCGTCGGAGGCGCTGCGGGTCGCGGTCGTCGTCACGCGGATCCCACCGCCGTCGTACGGGCGCCCTGCCATGCGAGCCGTGAACTCCTCGCTGCGATCGCCGGCGAACACGAGATGCGTGTGCGAATCGACGAACCCGGGCAGCACGCACGCGCCGTGCACGTCGATGCGCTCGTCGGCCACCTGTCCACGCCGGCCGACCGAGACGACCACGTCGTCGTCGATCACCACCGACGCGTCGCGCACGATCCCGAGCGGGCCCTCACCGGCCGACGCGTCGTTCGTGACGAGCTGCCCGATGTTGTCGATGACCACGCTCATTCGGACATCAGCTCGGCCACGGCGGCGGAGAGCTCGCGCGGCGCGTCGATGCTCACGTGCACGCCGTCCCGCACGACCACCTCGCCGCCGACCAACACCTGCGCCACATCGCCGGCCGTCGCCGCGAAGACCACGCTCGCGAGCGTCGACGCAGCGTCGAGACCCGCGAGCCGAACGGAATCGAGACGCACGTTCACCCAGTCGGCCAACGCACCCACGGCAAGCCGCCCACCTTCGGGCCATCCGAGTGCGCGATACCCGTTCTCCGTCGCCGCTGCCAACAACGTGTCGACCGAGTGATTGCCGCGCCGACCGGCGGCGAGGCGCTCGTCGAGCTCGAGCGCGCGCATCTCTTCGAAGCCGTCGATCACGGCGTTCGAGTCACTGCCCAGGCTGAGGCTGCAGCCCGCGCTGCGAAGCGCCCGCATGGGGCCGATGCCGTCGGCGAGATCCCGCTCGGTCGTGGGACAGCAACACACGCCCGCGCCGGCCGCCGCAAGCCGCTCAATGTCGCCCGGACCGAGGTGCGTGGCGTGCACCGCGGTGAACCGCTCCGACAACAGCCCCGTCTCGGCGAGCAGCTCGACCGGGCTGCAGCCGTGCGCCTCGTTGCACTGCTCGTTCTCGGCGACCTGCTCCGACACATGGGCATGTAACGGCATCGTGCGGGCCTCGGTCCACTGTGCGATCGAGCGCAGTGCGTCGGAGTCGACTGCGCGCACGGAATGCGCGGCCGCGGCGATCCGAGCCGTTGCGGTCGTTGCCTCGGAGGCAAGTGCGTCGACACGGTCGATCCACGCCGCCACGTTGCCGTCGCTGAACCGACGCTGCCTGGGGTCGAGATCGCGATAGCGACCCGCGTCGATGCCACCGTGGAGGTAACACGTGTCGATCAGCGTGACGCGCAGACCTGCTTCATGTGCCGCAGCCAGAACGGCGCGGCCCATCTCGTTTGCATCGTCGTACGGTTCGCCGTCGGGTCGATGGTGCACGTAGTGGAACTCGCCGACGACAGTCATGCCCGCTTGCACCATCTCGGCGAAGGCGGCCCGCGCCAATCGGTGGTACACCGCGGGGCTCAAGCGTTGCGCCGCGCGGTACATCAGCTCACGCCATGTCCAGAACGAGCCTTCGCCCGTCTGTGTCCGGCCTCGTAACGCCCGGTGGAACGCGTGGCTGTGCGCATTCGCGAAGCCGGGAAGTGTGAGCCCGGTAAGGCATTCTGCGCCGCGCGGCGGTACGGCCACATCGGTCACCGCCGCCGCGATCCGGTCACCGTGCACCGTGAGCAGCACGCCGGCCGCCGGCTGATCGCCGCCAAGCCATGCGCGCTCGCACCAGTAGTCGGTCACGAGCCCACTCTCGCCACGAACGCGGTGATGCGCTCCACGAACGCGGCGCGCTGGTGCGCGTCGAACTGCTCCCAAGTGGCCAGCGTGGCCGGGTCGGTGACCCGGTCGATGAAGAGCACACCGTCGAGGTGATCGCACTCGTGCTGCCATGTGCCGGCAGTGAGACCCCGCTTCACCTCATCGACGGGACGCCCGTCGCGATCCTGGTACCGCACGCGGATGTTCACGTGGCGCAGCACGTTCCCGCGCAGCGGTACCGACAGGCAGCCCTCGTTGATCTCGACCACGTCGTCGTCGAGCGGCTCGATGATCGGGTTGATCGCAACGGTGAGCGGGATCGGCGGCTTGTACGGGTAGCGCGGATTGTGCGTCACCTCCATCACCGTCACGCGAACGGGCACACCGATCTGATGGGCTGCGATGCCCGCGCCGTTCGCCGCGCGCATCGTGTCGATGAGATCGTCGATGAGCTGCTGTACGTCGGGCGAGCGGATCTCGGCGTCGCTCAACACCCGGCCGGGTTGGCGCAACACGGGGTGGCCGATGGCGAGGATCTCACCTACCGCCATGCTCGCCTCCGCTCGCCCGCTCCGCCTCGCGCATCGGGATCCGGACACCTCGCTCGTCGGCCACTTCGATCGCTCGGTCGTAGCCGGCATCGGCGTGACGGATCACACCGGTGCCGGGATCGTTGAGCAGCACGCGAGACAGCTTCTCCGCGGCGAGATCGGTACCGTCGGCCACGCTCACCTGGCCGGCATGGATCGACCGTCCGATGCCGACACCGCCGCCGTGGTGGATGCTCACCCACGTGGCCCCCGACGCCGTGTTGAGCAGCGCGTTGAGCAACGGCCAATCTGCGATCGCGTCGGAGCCGTCGACCATGCTCTCCGTCTCCCGGTACGGCGAAGCCACCGACCCGGAGTCGAGGTGATCGCGGCCGATCACGATCGGAGCCTGCAGGTCACCGCGGCGCACCATGTCGTTGAAGCGCAGACCGAGGCGATCACGCTCGCCGTAGCCGAGCCAGCAGATGCGCGCCGGAAGTCCTTGGAACGCCACGCGATCGCGAGCCAGCCGGATCCAACGGGCCAGTCCTTCGTCGTCGGGGAACTCCTCCAGCACGGCCCGATCGGTTGCGGCGATGTCGTCCGCCGCGCCTGAGAGTGCGACCCATCGGAACGGGCCCCTGCCCTCGCAGAACAGCGGGCGAATGTACGCGGGGAGGAATCCGGGATAGTCGAAGGCGCGCTCGTAGCCGCCGAGCTTCGCTTCGGCGCGCAGGCTGTTGCCGTAGTCGAAGACCTCGGCGCCGCCATCGAAGTAACCGACCATCGCCTCCACGTGCGCGACCATCGCCGCGCGAGCGCGCCGCGTGTACTCCTGCGGATCGTCGCGGCGCAGCGCATCGACCGCGTCGGGTGTCATGTCGTTCGGCACGTAGCTCAACGGGTCGTGCGCCGGCGTCTGGTCGGTGACGATGTCGGCCGCCACGCCGTCGGCGAGCAGTCGTGGCAGCACATCGGCAGCGTTGGCGACCAGCCCGACCGACAGCGCGCGGCCCGCGGCCTTGGCATCGAGACAGCGCCGCACGGCATCGTCGTACGAGTCGGCGACCTCGTCGAGGTAGCGATGTTCGATCCGACGCTGGGCATGCTCGGGATCGACCTCCACGCACAGCGCAACGCCGTCGTTCATCGTGATCGCGAGTGGCTGCGCCCCTCCCATCCCTCCGAGGCCGGCAGTGACGGTCAACGTGCCCGCGAGCGAGCCGCCGAAGCGCTTGCGAGCGATGGCAGCGAAGCACTCGTAGGTTCCCTGCAGGATGCCCTGCGTGCCGATGTAGATCCACGATCCGGCCGTCATCTGCCCGTACATGGTGAGGCCGAGGTGCTCGAGCCGGCGGAACTCGTCCCAGGTGGCCCAATCGGGCACGAGGTTCGAGTTGGCGATGAGCACGCGCGGCGCCCACTCGTGCGTGCGGAACACACCGACAGGCTTGCCCGACTGCACCAGCAGCGTCTCGTCACCCCCGAGCGTGGTGAGAGCTCGCAAGATGGCGTGGTAGGCCTCCCACGAGCGTGCGGCCCGTCCGGTACCGCCGTACACGACAAGATCCTCGGGGCGCTCGGCCACCTCGGGATCGAGGTTGTTCTGCAGCATCCGATATGCGGCTTCTTGCGGCCAGTCGCGGCAGATCAGCTCCGTGCCACGCCGAGCGCGTACCGGAGTACGGGGCGGCACACCTCGGGTATCGGCCATGATGCCATCATGCCCTGCGGGAGCAGGCGGCGCGAGTGAACGGAGCACGGTGACGATCAGCCTCGACGGACCCGGCGTGAGCATCGACGACGTGGTCGCGGTTGCCCGCCACGACGAGCCGGTCGAGCTCACTCCAGCGGCCGTGGCCCGCATGACCGCGGCTCGCGAGATCGTGGAACGACGCGCCGAAGGTGCGCCGACATACGGCGTCTCGACCGGTTTCGGTGCTCTGGCGACCGTGACGATCCCCGCGGAGCGTCGCGCCGCGCTGCAAGCCGCGCTCGTCCGATCCCATGCCGCGGGTCTCGGCGCGCCGGTGGAACGCGAAGTCGTACGAGCGATGATGTTCCTCCGCGTGCGCACGCTCGCGCTCGGCTTCAGCGGCAGTCGCCCGCTCGTGGCGGGTGCGCTGCTCGCGCTCTTGAACAACGGGATCACGCCCGTGGTCCCCGAGCACGGCTCGCTCGGCGCGAGCGGCGATCTCGCGCCGCTCGCGCACGCCGCGCTCACCTTGCTCGGCGAGGGCGAGGTCGATCGCGACGGGGTGCGCCTCCGCGCCGGCGATGCACTCGCCGGCGCCGGGCTGGCGCCGATCACGCTCGCCGAGAAAGAAGGCCTCGCGCTCACCAACGGCACCGACGGGATCCTCGGGATGCTGTGCCTCGCCTGCTTCGACGCGGCGGCCCTGCTCACCGAGGCCGACATCGTCGCGTCGCTCACAGTCGAAGGCCTCCTCGCTACCGACCGCCCGTTCGCCGCCGACCTCCAAGCGCTGCGGCCCCACCCCGGGCAGGCCGCGAGCGCGTCCAACTTGCGGCGCGTGCTCGCCGACTCGCCGATCGTGGCCAGCCACCGCACGGGTGATCGTCGCGTGCAAGATGCGTACTCGATCCGCTGCACACCCCAAGTCCACGGAGCCGCGCGCGACACGCTCACGTTCGCACACGACGTCGCGGAGCGTGAGCTCGCGGCGGCGATCGACAACCCGATGGTGCTCCCCGACGGCCGCATCGAGTCGTGCGGCAACTTCCATGGCGCGCCACTCGGGTACGCCGCCGACTTCCTCGCGATCGCACTCGCCGATCTCGGTGCCATCGCCGAACGCCGCATCGATCGCCTGCTCGATGCCACGCGCTCGCAAGGCCTGGCGCCCTTCCTCGCCGCCGATCCCGGTGTCGACAGCGGACTGATGATCGGCCACTACACGGCCGCGGCGATGTCGGCCGAGAACAAGCGACTCGCAGTGCCGGCGAGCGTCGACTCCTTGCCCACCTCCGCGATGCAGGAAGACCACGTATCGATGGCGTGGGGCGCGGTGCGCAAGCTGCGCACCGTGATCGCCAACGCCCGCCGCATCCTTGCCGTCGAGTATGTGGCTGCCGCGCGCGCCATCGACCTGCGAGCACCGCTGCGGCCGGCACCCGCAACGTCCGAGGCGATCTCGGTGCTGCGCGAGGTGGTGCTCGGTCCGGGTCCCGATCGATTCCTCTCGCCGGAGCTCCGGGCGGCCGAAGACCTGCTCATCTCGGGAGCGCTGGCTCGAGGCGTCGAATCCGTGACGGGCCCGCTCGCCTGAGGTCGACCGGCAGCGATGGCACTCGTCGGGTGCCCGAACATGGGACGATGGCGTGTGTCCGCACGGGCCGGTCCCTTTCATCCGCGAGCCGAGCACGCGCGCCGCAACGATCGGAAGCTGCGCGTCTCCGACGCGACTGCGATGGCGGTCGGCGGGATGATCGGCGGCGGCATCTTCAGCGTGCTCGGCGTGGCGATCACGCTCGCGGGGCACCTCGCGTTCGCCTGCTTCGTGCTCGGCGGCGTGCTCGCTGCCGCCACCGCGCGTTCGTGGGCCGGAGTGACCGCGCGCTCCGGCCGTTCCGGCGGCCCGTTCGATCATCTCCGCGAACAGGGCCACAATCAGCTCGCGGGGCTCCTGCTGTGGTTGCTCGTGTTCGGCTACATGGTCGCGATGGCCGTGTACTCGTTCACGTTCGGACGGTACGCCGCGAACGCGTTCCACGCGGGTGTCGCTACGGCACGGCTGCTCTCCATCGCAGTCATCGTGCTGTTCCTCGCCGCGAACATGAAGGGAGTGCGCGTCTCCAGCGTGACCGAAGACCTGGTGGTCGCCACGAAGCTCGTGATCCTCTTTGCCGTGGCGGTCATCGGCATCGTCCACTTCGACACCGGCCGACTCTCGCCGCTCACCGACAGTGGAGTAGGTGGCGTGTTCCTCGGCGCCTCCACGATCTTCTTCGCGTACGAAGGCTTCGAGCTCATCTGTTACGACCGCGGCGACATGCACGACCCGGAGCGCACCCTCCCCCGCTCGCTCTACCTCTCCG
Organism: Acidimicrobiia bacterium; assembly: GCA_017882905.1. GTDB lineage: Bacteria > Actinomycetota > Acidimicrobiia > IMCC26256 > PALSA-610 > Chersky-683. The sequence goes on from JADGOO010000206.1 coordinate 21,142, forward strand.
TCGCGATCGTGGCCGCCGTCTACATCGCAGTCACGATCGGAGCCCAGATGTTGGTCTCGGACCACGAGATCGTCGCGACGAAGGAGGCCGCCTTCGTCGCCGTTGGTCGGGCCGCGGCGGGCGGCTTCGGACGGTGGGCGGCGATCGTGGGCGCGCTCTTCGCGACGGGATCTGCGATCAACGCCACCTTGTTCTCCACCGCGCGTCTCGTCCGCGACGCGAGCGCGACGGGCGACCTGCCGCCCACGCTCGGCCGAGAGACCGGCGGCCTGCCGATCGTGGCGATGACCGTCATCGCGGGCGCGGGCGCAACGATGGCGATGCTGCCCGGCATCACCGCCGTGATCACGTTCGGTTCCGGCGCGTTCCTCGCCGTGTACATGATCGTGAACTACCTCGCGGCGCGCACGGCACCGCGGCGTTCGGAGCGCACCACCGCGTGGGTCGCGGCGGTTGCCTGCGCGGCGGCGTTCGTCGACCTCGTCGTCGACCTCTCCCGGCACGACCATGCGGGCCTCACCGTGCTCGTCGTGCTGGTCGCCGCGATCGCGGGCGGACGAATCGCCTTTGCGCGTCATCGTCTTCGTGTTGCGCCATGATGGTCCCATGACGCCTCCGTTGAGCCCCGCCGCGATGAAGCAGCTCGTGCGCCACCACATCGACGCCGGCTTCAACCGCGGCGACTGGACGGTCTGCGAGAAGACGCTCGCCGCCGACTACACCGCGCGGTACGGCGCCGATGGTGCAGCCAACGTAGGACGCGACCACTACGTACGCGTCTGTCGGTTCTTGCGGCGCTCCTTCCCCGACGTGCACATCACCATCGAAGACCTCGTCGCGGAAGGCGATCGCGTCGTCAATCGCTACGTCGAGCGCGGCACGCTGACCGGCAACCCCTTCCTCGGCATCGAGCCGTCGGGGCAGCACTACGAGAAGCCCGGCACAACCATCTACCGCGTGGCCGACGGCCGGTTGGCCGAGTCGTGGGGTGTCGAAGACACGCTCGGTTGGATGCGACAGCTCGGTCGGTTCCTCGACGTCTGACCGTTGACGCAGCGTGAACACCGCCACTACTCTCCGCGCCGGGCGCTGCGCGCCTACGCGGCGCACAAGTGGGAGGAATTGCCATGCGCAAGTCTCTTTTCGCCGTGCTCGGCGTCGTGCTCGCCGGTAGCGCGCTCGCCGGTGCGGGTGTCGCATCGTCGGGCGCCACGGCCAGTGCACCGAGCCACGTGACAGTGCACATCATCGGTGACAACCACATGGTTCCCAACCGATCGATCTCGGCCACGTATCGCTTCCCCGATGTGATCCGCGTGAAGACGGGTGGGACCATCACGTTCGTGAACGACACGCTCGACGGCCACACCATGACGATGGTGGTGTCGACCGATCTTCCGAAGTCGGCGCGCGCCACGTTCGACTGCGGGATCTGCAACACCGTCAACAGCATCTACGGAGCCGGGAACGGTCTGCCGAACGTGCTGCAGATCGATGGAGGGCATCCCGGCGACGACGAGAGCAACTCCGACGCGGACGCGCACGACCCTGGCGTCCCGCCCGGGCTGCCGGTCGCCGGCTTGATCGAAGACTTCGACACTCCTGCACACTCGAATCACGGGGCGCCGCCCACCATCGGTGACTCGACGATCATCGGCCCGGTCGGTTCCCCGGTCACGCAACGCACCATCCTGGTGGCAGCCGGCCCGGGCACGTACCACTACTTCTGCACCTTCCACGCGTGGATGCAGGGGACGATCATCGTCACGCCGTAACGCGCACCATCGGCGGCGGTGCCGTGACCCGTTCACGGCACCGCCGCGCATTCGCCGAGGCGAGCGCGGCGCGGCGCGGCGCCGATATCGTTCGCCATGACGCGGCGTGGGCCGCGTGCCGCTCCGGAGGGAGCCACACGCGATGGCCTGGATCACGAGGCGCCCGATCGGCCTCACACTGCACGACGATGCGCGGGCGCTCGACGGCTACGTGCTCGTCGCGTCGGCGCGCGGACATCATGCGCTGCTCATCGATCTCCGCGGCCAGGTTGTTCACGACTGGTTCCATCCGGAGGGCATCCAGCACCTACGGATGCTCGACACGGGCAACTTGCTCGTGCACACGCTGCCGCCCGACGACGCCGACGGTGCCGAGCACATCGGCGGCAACGCCGGCGCGCTCGTCGAGCTCGACTGGGAATCGAACGTGGTCTGGGAGTACCGAGACCGCTTCCTGCATCACGATTACCAGCGACTCGCCGACGGCAGCCATCTCGCGATCGCGTGGAGCCGCATGCCGGCGGGGGTGAAGAAGCAGGTGCGCGGCGGCCACGATCACGCCGACGATCCCGAGTGGATGTGGGGCGATGTGATCAAGCGCATCATGCCCGACGGCACCGCCACCGAGGTGTGGCGGTCGTGGGAGCACCTCTCGTTCGAGGATCACGTGATCTGCCCACTCGAGAGCCGGCGTGAGTGGACGCACACCAACTCGCTCGAGGTCATGCCCGACGGGCGCTGGTTGCTCAGCTTCCGCCTCACCAGCACGATCGTGATCGTGAACCCCGAGACGGGCGCGGTCGAGTGGTCGTGGGGCGGCCCCGAGCTCGTCTCGCACCAACATCACGCCCAGTGCCTCGAGGACGGCCACATCTTGCTGTTCGACAACGGTGCGCACCGCCGGCGCGCACCGTCGTTCTCACAGGTGGTCGAGCTCGATCCGAACACGAACGAAGTCGTGTGGCGATATCTCGCGCCCACGATCGTGGCGTTCTTCAGCTTCATGGTGAGCGGCGCGGTGCGGCTCCCGAACGGCAACACGTTCATCACCGAGGGCGCGTCGGGCCGTCTGTTCGAGGTCACGCCAAGCGGCCGGACGGTGTGGGAGTGGATCACTCCGTGGATCGTGCCGAGCTCGTTCGGTCCCACACCGATCACGTTCCGCGCCTACAAGCTCGGCGCCGACGACCCTCGCCTCATCGGCCACGACCTGTCGCCGAAGCGCTTCTCGCGAGTGAACGACCTCATCGCGGCCGGCACCGTGCTCGGAGCGGCCGACGACCTGGCGCCGCTCGCCGACGGCGTCGGGTAGCGCACGCAGCGCTAGCCGGTCGTCGCGACGAACTCCGGTTGGTCGAGCACGCGCAGCCACGAACCGTCGACTTGACGGCGCGCGACCTGGGCGCGGGCGCCGGCACCGTCCTTCGGCGCAGTCGACGTGAGCGCGATGTCGTCGCTGATCAACGTGGGCAGCGGCACCTCCGGCTCGAAGTGCGGTGCGTTCGCGAGCACCTTCTCCCACAGCGCACGGATGGCGTCGCGACCAACGGTCTGGCTCCCCGGCGGATAGGCCATCACGGCCTCCTCCTCATAGAGCGCGGCGATGCCGGCGGCGTCGCCGGCGTTGGCGCGGGCGACGAACAGTCGGGTGAGGTCTTGGGGCTGCATGGCTCGTTCGCTGTCGATCATGCGTCCATCCTGCGCTCCGATGAATCAGAAGTCCAACAGATGGTTCTTCTGCTATCTAGAATCTCTGGATATGGAACTGAGGCAGCTCGAGTACTTCGTCGCGGTCGCCGAAGCGGCGCACTTCACGCGTGCCGCGCAGCGGTTGTCGATCGCGCAGCCCGCGGTCAGCCAGCAGATCAGACGCCTTGAGAACGA
>JADGOO010000207.1 GCA_017882905.1 Acidimicrobiia bacterium
CCTTGCGAGTCGAAACGATCAGAACGAACCACGGAACCTATTCGGCGCGGCGGTAGTAGACGAACTCGTCGCCGTCCTGGGTGATGTAGCGCAACCCGGCCTGCTCGAGCACCCTCTGCGCCGGTTCGTTGTCCTCGTGGGTGAAGGCCACGACGCGTGCCAGACCGAGCGGATGGAACAGGTGGTCGACGACGGCCGACACCATCTCGCCGCCGTAGCCCGAGCCCCAGTGCTCGCGAGCCAGGCTGAACCCGATCTCGGCAGTCGGTTCGTCGGCTTCCATGCGCACACCCACATCGCCGATGAGCGTGTTGGGCGCGGCTGGCAGCACGACGGCGAGCTGGGTCCATCCGCCGAGCGTGAACAGGTCGACGGTCGCCATCTCCTGCACCAGCGAATCGGCGCTCTCGCGCGGGTACGGCAGCGACCAGCCTTGCCAGCGCGCCACCTCGGGGTCGTTGCGATATGTGTGGAACCGTTCCGTGTCGCCGATCACGAAGCGGCGCACGAGCAGGCGCGCCGTGGTGAGCAGCGGTTGCGGCACCGCAGCGGTCGGTTCGGTCACGCGAGCACCGTCTCGAATCGCGACGGCGACTCGTAGGCGAGTCGGTCGAGGGCGACGGTGGCTGCGGCGACGTCGACCCTCGGGACGGCCTGCGGCGAGCGGCAGTACACGAACGCGGCCGCGCTCACGTCGTCGCGACGCTCGAACAAGCCGATGTGTGCACCCGGGATCGGGAACCAACCGTGACCGGCGAGCGGGTTCGTCTCGAGGTATGCGTCGCGCGCGTCGGTCGCATCGATCGCGAAGCGGTGCATGCCGATCTGCTGGAGGGTCACGCGCACGTCGTCGCGGAACACGATGGGATCGGGTCCGTGCCAACGGTAGAAGCCCACATGGTCGGGGATCGCGTCGGGGTCACGATCGGGTGGCCGCACGTCGAGGGGCGCGCCGCCCCACAATGCGTGATGGGCGCCCATGCCCCATGCCGAGCCGACGTAGTCCTCGAGGCCGGTTCCGCAGATGGTCGGCAGCGCGGTGTCGCCGTCGCGGTAGACCTTCACCTCGCCCTCGCCGTACCACGAGCCCGCGTCGATCGGACGTATGCCGACGACGCAGCCGAGGAATCGGCCGGGTCCGGGGAGATCGGTGCAGATCGTGAAATCGCGGCGGAGCTCGGTGGGGTTCTCGCGACGGAACGACACGTGCAGCAGGCCGTCGTCGCCTGCGCGCTCGGAAACGAGCGTGTAGTCGATCTGGTAGTAGAGGATCGTTGCGCGCGGGCCGCCGTTCACGAGGTCGACGCGCACGTGGTCGCCGAACGGCATCGGGAAGTAGGCGTTGAATCCGCGCCCCTCCTGCACGGCCGTGAGCGCGCTCGTGTGCGCGGTCGGCCGTCCTTGCGGGCAGCCGAAGAAGTCGAGGAGCGGCACGCTCACCGACGGCTCGTCGCGGTGGTCGTAGAACACCTCGAGCACGAGCGATCGCATCGATGGCGGGGGGGCCGGGGGCACCGTGCACCAGATGTGGCGGATCACGCCCGCCCCGGCGAGGTCGGCGAGCACGACGCGCTCACCGGCCCGCACGACCCGGTTCGGTGCGCCCTTGCGTCCGCCTGCGGCCGTGCCGCCCGCGCCGCGGGCCCCGGTGGGGTTCTCGAACGTGGCTGCCCGTGCGTCGAGGCCGAGGTCGATGGCGGCGAGACCAGCCAACATGGCGCGCAACCTAGGCGAGCGGCGACAATGGCGCGATGGCTCCGACCTTCTCAGGTGTGCATCACGTGGCGATCTGCGTCGACGACGTAGATCGGGCGCGCGGCTTCTACGTGCGGGTGCTCGGCTGCGAGGAGCGCGCCGATCGGCCCGACTTCGGCTTCCCCGGAGCCTGGCTCGACGCGGGCACGCAGCAGATCCACCTGATGCAGTTCGGCGACGCGCCACGCACGATGTCGCACTTCGCGTTGCGCGTCGACGATGTCGACGCCTGGTGTGCGCACCTCGATTCCCAGGGTGTGACATACAACCGGAGCGACCACGTGCCCAACGCGGGCTACCAGGTTTTTCTAGCCGATCCGGCCGGTAACCAGATCGAGCTGAACCAACCTGACCACTGAGTGCTTGTACCGTTCCCTCCGTACCGTTACGGTGCACAAACGGCTGGGTCTCAGGGGATGGCGCAATGTTTCGTGGGCGGAAGGTGCGGGGCGTCTTCGGCGCGCTGCTCGGAATCGCGATGTCAGTGTCGTTCGCGGCGACTGCGCCGGGTGCGCTCGCTGCAGGGCGGACCGTCAAGGTCACGCCGGCGACGAACCTCAGCGAAGGCCAGTCGGTCACCGTCACCGCGAGCGGGCTGAATGCGAGCGCGCCGCTCGTGGTCGCCGAGTGCACGGTCGGCACCGTCGATCCCACGACCTGCGATGTCACCAACTTCCTCGACGCCGTCTCCACGCCCGCCGGCGCGTTGTCCACGGCGTACACGGTGCACCTCGCGTTCATCAACGGCGTCGGCGCGGTCATCGACTGCCGGACCTCGGCGTGCGAGATGCTCGTCGTCGACCTCGGGTCGCAAGGCGCACCGATCCTCACCGGCGCGCCGATCGCCTTCAATGCGCAGGGTCCGAACCCGAAGCTGAAGGTCACACCCAGCACCGCGCTCCTCGACGGGCAGACCGTCCAGATGCACGGGACCGGCTTCACCGACCCCAACGGCCTGATCGCGGTGCTCGAGTGCGTCACGGCCGACGAGGCCGGCACGTGCCGCTTGTTGAACCAGACGGCGCCGGTCACCGCGGCGGCCGACGGCACCTTCGACGTGAGCCTCCCGGTCACCCGCGTCCTGCACGACCAGCAGGGCACGCGCACCGACTGCGCCAAGGCGGCATGCGAGATCTTCGCGGTTGACGTGACCGCCATCGTGTTCGGCGCCCGGGCCGCGATCGGCTTCGACGGATCGGTGCCGCCGCCTCCCGGCCCCACCCTGGCCGTCGCTCCGAACACGAACCTGCCGTTCGTGAGCACCGTGTCCGCGACGGGTGGGCACTGGGCTGCCTTTGACCCGATCGACGTGCTGGAGTGCGGCGCGCTTCCCGCCGACCCCTGTGACCTGTTCACGGCGTCCGTCGCGCTCGCCGACGCGAACGGCGCGTTCACCCTTCCCTTCACCGCGCGCCGGATGATCACCGACCTGCAGTCGAACACGCGGCTCGACTGCGCGTCGGCCCCGGGACGCTGCAACGCGTTCGCCTTCGACGCCGCTACGGGCGACACCGTGCAGACGTCGCTCTCGTTCGACCCGAACGCGCCGGTCCCCACGCCACCCGAGATGCACACGTCGGCCACCACCGACCTCGCCGACCGTCAGCCGATCCGCTTCGACGTGCGGCACGCCACGCCGGGAAGCAACATCTCGATCGACCTGTGCGCGTCGACCGCGCAGCTCTCGTCGTGCTTGGGTGCCAGTGACATCAGCGGTGCATCCACCGTTGGCGCCGATGGGCACTTCGCCACCACCGTCATCGCGCACCGCTTCTTCGCAACCGGACTCGACGGCACCACGGGCCGGGCACGGGCACGGATGCACGCGATCACGCAAGCCGCGCCCACCACACACAACCCGTTTGTGCGGGCCCGGTCGCTCGGATTCACGAGTCCGGCTCCGTTCCGCTGGGCCGCTCGCGCCGGAACGGCGCTCGATTGCGCGTCGAGCACCACGCAGTGCTCGGTGGAGGTCGTCTCGCCGATCGACGAGTTCGTGGCCTCCGTCCCGTTGGCGATCAACGCCCACAAGACGCCGATGCCCCGCGCGACGCTCGCCATCACGGCACCGCCGCATCTCCAGGGCGGCGAGCGAGTCACGCTCGATGCCACAGGCGTGGGCTTCCTCGCCGTGGCCGGCGAGTGCGCCGTCGACAACACCGGCCTCATCCTGGGTTGTGTCGAGCTCGTGACGCTCAATCCCGACGCGGCCGGACACGTGCATCGAACGCTCGTCGTGCGCCGCTTCGTCACGAACCTCACCACTGGCCACACGATCGACTGCGAGCACGCGCAGTGCGCGATCCTCGAGCAGCCGGGCCTCGGTTCCGCCGACGTGTTCACGAGGCCGATGCAGTTCGGCTGATCGGGGCGCCCCGGAAAGAGCGGTTCAGCGGCGCGGCGACCAGGTGTAGGCGAGGAACGGCACTCCCACCCATACGGGTGGCAGGTCAGGGATCTCGCCGTGCGCCCATTCCTCGTACGGCACGTCGCGATCGCTTCGGCGGGTGAAGCCGAGGCGCTCGTACAGCCGGCGCGCGGCCGGCATCCACTGCGTCGTGTGGATGAGCACCGAGCAGTCGTCGGCGACCGCCCGGTCGCAGCACGCACGGACGAGCGTCTCGCCCACGCCGCGTCCGCGCGCTGACTCGCTCACGGCGAGCAGCCGGAACTGCGCCTCGCCAGGCTCGGCCCATTCGACCCAGCCACTCTCGGGATCGGTGGCGTAGGTGACCGCGCCGAGCGGGCCGCCCGTGCCCGCGTCACGGGCCACGAGCACCTGCGTCGTCTCGGCGCGTCCGGCAACGTCGCGGATCTCGTCGGCGTAGCCGCCCCAGAGATGGTCGACCTCGAGCGTGCGGTACGACGCGACGGTGAGCTCACCGATCAGGAAGTGCTCGTCGGGTACGGCGCGGCGCACGATCAGGTCGCTCACGGCGCACCACGATAGGTGCCGTGCTACAGGCGGCGCGCCTCGATGATGCTGCGCAGGAACTGGCGGGTGCGCGGGCTCGTGGGCTCGCTGAACATCTGTTCCGGCGGGCCTTCTTCCTCGATGCGACCCTCGTACAGGAAGCAGACCTTGCTCGACACCTCGCGCGCGAATCCCATCTCGTGGGTGGCGAGGAGCATCGTCATGCCTGCGGCCGCCAGGTCGCGCACGATGTTGAGCACCTCCGACACCAGCTCCGGGTCGAGTGCGCTCGTGATCTCGTCGAGCAGCATCACGCGCGGCCGCATCGCGAGGGCGCGAGCGATCGCGGCGCGCTGCTGCTGGCCGCCCGATAGACGGTCGGGATACTCGTTCGCCTTGTCGGCAAGTCCGATCTGCTCGAGCAGGAACATCGCGCGGTCGTTGGCTTCGGCCCGGTCGAGTCCGAGCGCCTTCATCGGTGCGAGCGTGATGTTGCGCAGCACGGTCATGTGCGGGAAGAGGTTGTAGCTCTGGAACACGATGCCCACGTCTTGGCGCAAGAAGTTGACGTCGACGCCCCGGCCGCTCACTCGCTCGCCGTCGATGTGGATCTCGCCGTCCTGGATCGGTTCGAGCGCGTTGATGCAGCGCAACAACGTGCTCTTGCCGCATCCCGATGGGCCGATCAGGCACACGACCTGGTGCTCGTCGACGCTGAGGTTCACGCCCTGCAACACGTGGTTGTCGTCGAACCACTTGTGCACGTCGCGCAGCTCGAGAAATGGCGTCATGTCAACCTGCCCGTGTGCGCTGCTGGTCGCGCTTGATGAGGTAGTCGACGAAGCGCGTCAGCGGGATCGTGAGCACGAGGAACATGAGCGCCGCGAACGTGATCGCGGTGAGGTTGAAGTACCGGCTGTTGAGCAACGTCGATTCATTGAGCACTTCGATGAGGCCGACGAAGCCGACGAGCGCGGTGTCCTTCTGCAACGCGACGAAGTCGTTGAGCAACGGTGGGATGATTCGGCGCACGGCCTGTGGAACCACGACGTAGCGGTACGTCTGCCACTGCGAGAGACCGAGCGACCGCGCCGCGGCTGCCTGGCTCCAGTGGATGCTCTCGATACCGGCGCGATACACCTCGGCCACGTACGCGCCATAGACGACGGTGAGCGCGAGCACACCCAGCCAGAACAGCTGTGCGTCGCCGTGCAGGCTGGAGAACGGCCACACGCCCGCGAGCGAGAATCCGAAGCCGATGAGGTAGATCACCATGACCGCCGGCACACCACGGAACGCATCGGTGTAGGCGATCGCCAGCCATCGAATCGGCGCGGTGGGGCGGCCGGGAAGCTGGCGAATCACCGCGACGATGAGCGCCCACACGAGCACGAGCACCTCGGTGACGAGGAACATCTTGACGTTCCAGAGGAACGCGGTGAGCATCGCGTGGAGCGACCGCAGTGGGTACTTCCAGTTGAACAGCACCGTCCGGACCGCACCGCCGTTGCTTCCGAGCAGCAAGGCGAAGAAGGCCAGCACTCCCACCGTCAGGCCGATGCCGACCACGTACCAGACCGCGTCGCGCGAATCTTCGGCCGCGATGCGCGCCCGGTAGTGCTCACCTTCGGCGGTCAGCCGACGGCTCCGGAGCGAGAACAGCAGGGCGCGAACGCCGAACCAGATCACGAGCATGCCAGCGAGCCCGAGGATCGTCTCGATCGTTCGCGCCGCGATCAGTCCGTTGCCGGCAACGCCGCAGTCGATGCCGCGCGACGAGGAGACTGGCGTGCCACCGCCGCCCGTCGGCGAACCGGGCACACCGGGAACACCAGGGATGGCACCGCTCGCCGTGGTCGGCGTCGTCGTCGGCGCGACGGTCGTTGCTTCGACGGTGGGTGGACAGGAGCGGTGTCCTGGGAGGTGGTGCTGCAGGCTGTGGTCGAAGAACACGAGCCCGGCCAAGAACGCGACCTGCACGACGACCGCGAACACGAGCGCGAGCGACGCGCCGCGGATGTTCGTCCGCACGCGCGACATCGCCCGGCGAGGTGCGCCGGGCGATGCCGCAGGATCGGGAGTGGTGAGGCTCATTGCCCCGCCGCGCGGCCGCTGATCAGTTCGTGCTGATGACCGGGATGTTGCCCGGGTCGGCCGTCAGGTCCTTGGTGGCCAGGCTCTTGAGCTGGCCGGAGTCGATGAGCGCCTTGAACTCGGCGTTGATGGCTCCGGTGTTGGCTGAGCCCTTCGGGATGATCGCGCCGTACTGGTCGGGACCACCGGGCTGGTTGAACTGGGCGACTACCTCGAACTTCCCGTTCGAACGGGCGGCCTCACCGAGGTTGATGGCGGTGTCGATGAGGAATGCCTGCACCTGGCCGGCCTGCAGCGCCGTGTAGCCCGACGGCAGGTCCTTGTAGCTCGCGACGTTCGTGGCGCCGATCGCCTTCAGCAGGTCAACGGCGGTGGTCGACGTCTGCACACCCCAACGGAGCTTCTTGGCGGCAGCCAGGTCGGGCACCGCGGTGCCCTTCTTCACGAGGATGCCCTGGTTGCTCTGGAAGTAGGGCGTCGAGAAGTCGACGACCTTGGCGCGGTCGCACGTGATCGAGATCTGCGAGAGCGACAGGTCGTAGTCGGTCACCTGGCCGGCGACGATGGCGTCGAACGGCTTGTTCTCGACCACGAGCTTGTGCAGCCCGAACGCGGTCTCCATCGCCTTGGCGATGTCGTACTCGTAGCCACTCGTGATCTTCGTGGGATCGGTGTCGCTGCCCTCCCAGAAGCCGGGGCCAGGAAGGCTCGTGACCACGGTGAGCGTGTCGGCGGTGACGGGCTTGAAGTCGCCGACCGACCCGATGGTCTTCACGTACGCGTCAGCGGCGCTCTTGCATCCGCCCGCCGTCGTGGTGCCCGGTGCGGCGGTCGTCGAGGCACCGCCCGGCGCCACGGTCGTGGTGCTGGCGCTCTTGTTGCTGCTGCTGCCGCACGCCGCCAGAGCGGTGGCGGCAATGACGAGAACAGCGATCTGTGCTGAGAACTTGCCTTTGCGCATGAATGCCCTCCCAAGGCTTTGCACCAACGCCCAAATGTAACGGCGGAGGGCTTCACGAACGAGTCACGGCCATATCGAGGCCGCGAAGGGCCGCCTCGATCTCGGCGGCGTGCGCCGCGTCGCGGGTCTCGACCGACACTTCGAGCACGGCCTCCCGCAGTGGCAGGCCGAGGCGGTCGCGGTGGTGCTCCACATCGACGATGTTGCCGCCCGCGGCTCCGATCGCTTGGGCCACGGCGGCGAGACGACCGGGGGCGTCGGGCACTTCGAGGCGGTAGCGGACGAGACGTCCGGTACGCGCGAGAGCGCGCAGGATCACCGATGACAGCACTCTGAGGTCGATGTTGCCGCCGCTCACGACGACTGCGCAGCGCCGGCCGCGGAACTGATCAGGGAACGCGAGCAGCGCGGCCAAGGTGGCCGCACCCGCGCCTTCGACGACCGACTTCTCGATCTCCACGTAGGTGGCGATCGCGGCCTCGATCGCCGCTTCGGGCACCACGACGATGTCGTCGACGAGCGTGCGGGCGAGCTCGAGCGTGAGCACGCCCGGCACCTTCACGGCGATGCCCTCGGCGATGCTCGGCGCATCGACGGGGGTGATGTTGTGGCCGAGCGCCATGACGAATGACGGGTGCGTCTCGCTCTGCACGCCGATCACCTGCACGTCAGGGCGGAGCGCCTTCGTCGCGATGGCGCAGCCTGAGATGAGCCCACCACCGCCGATGGGCACGAGGAGCGTGTCGATCTGTGGCGCCTGCGCGAGCAGCTCACGTGCCACTGTGCCTTGCCCGGCGATGATGCGCGGATCATCGAACGCGGGCACGAAGGTGCGTCCCGTGTCGCGAGCAAGCTGCTGCGCGTAGTGCAGCGCGCCACCGAAGTCTGCGCCTTCCAAGACCACCTCGGCACCGAGCAGCTCGGTGCGCGTCACCTTCGTGAACGGCGTCGCGGCCGGCATCACGATGGTGGCCGGCGCGCCCAGCAGGCGAGCGTGGTGCGCAACGCCCTGGCCGTGGTTGCCGGCCGAAGCAGCCACGACGCCGCGGGCGCGCGTCGCCGCGTCGAGCCCGAGCAGGAACCAGCGCGCACCCCGCTCCTTGAACGACGCCGTGAACTGCTGGTTCTCCCACTTGCACCACACCTCGGCGCCCGTGATCAGCGAGAGCGTCGCCGAGTAAGTACAAGGCGTGTCGACGACACTGCCTCGGATACCGGCGGCGGCCGCCTCGACATCGTCGTAGGTCACCGCGGTGGTCATGGAGGCAGTCTCGCACCTGGCCTGTGGGCGTTGGCACACTTGGCCGATGCGGGGGGCTGGGCGCTACCGTCAACGGGTCCTGTAACACAGCGAAGGAGCGCCTCCACCATGGCCGGGCTGAACGAGGGTCGTGTCGTCATCGTCACCGGTGCTGGTCGTGGCATCGGCCGCGAGCACGCGTTGGCCTTCGCGGCCACGGGCGCCAAGCTGGTCGTCAACGACCTCGGTGCCGACACCACGGGAACGGGCGCCGACCTGCACCCGGCGCAACAGACCGTCGAAGACATCAAGGCGATGGGCGGCGAAGCCGTCGTGAACGGCGACAACGTTGCCGACTTCGCCGGTGCGGGCCGGCTCGTGCAGCAGGCCATCGACACGTTCGGTCGCCTCGACGTGGTGGTGAACAACGCCGGCATCCTGCGCGACCGGATGTTGGCCAACATGGACGAGAGCGAATGGGACGCCGTGATCGCGGTGCACCTCAAGGGCACCTTCGGCCCGACCCGCCACGCCGCCGCCTACTGGCGCGACCAGGCCAAGGCCGGCAACCAGCCCGACGCGCGTGTGATCAACACGAGCAGCCCGTCGGGCATCTTCGGCAACGTCGGCCAGACGAACTACGGCGCCGCGAAGGCCGGCATTGCCACGTTCACCGTCATCGCGGGCATGGAGCTCGGTCGGTATGGCGTGACCGTCAACGCGATCGCGCCGGTGGCCCGTACCCGGATGACCGAGAACCTCGGCTTCGGCAAGCCGTCTGACGATGCCAAGTTCGATGCGCTCGACCCGGCCAACATCTCGCCGCTCGTCGTGTGGCTCGGTTCGCCCGAGAGCAAGGACGTCACGAGCACCGTGTTCCTCGTCGACGGAGACCGCATCGGTGTCGCCGAGGGCTGGCACCGAGGCCCGACCGCCAAGAACGACGGCGACCGCTGGGACCCGAACACGCTCGGCAAGGTCGTCCCCGACCTCGTGAAGGCCGCTCGCACGCCCTCGACGATGCTCGAGTAAGTCCCGAGCTCGCCGCACCCGACACGCACGTCTCGAAAGGAACCGTCATGCCGATGAACCTCGACGCCGTGGGTGCGGTCTCGCAGCCCGGTACGCACACGTGGACGTCGAAGGACGCGTTGCTCTACGCGCTCGGCGTGGGTGCGGGTCAGCTCGACCCGACCGGCTTCGAGCTGGAGTTCACGTCGGAGAACACCAAGGGCGTCGAACAGCGCGTGCTGCCGACGCTGCCCGTGGTGGTGTCGATGGGCGGCGAACCCGGCCTGCCGAGCTGGGGCGACTTCAACTTCGCCATGTTGCTCCACGGTGAGCAGGGCGTCACGGTGCACGGCCCCATCCCTCCAGACGGTGAGGTCGAGTCGGTGGCGCGCATCGTGGGCATCTACGACAAGGGCAAGGCCGCGGTCGTGCGCCTCGAGAACATCTCGACGTACAAGGACACAGGCAAGCCGGCGTTCACGACCCGCTTCGCCGCGTTCATCCGCGGTGAAGGCGGATGCGGCACGCGCGGCGACGACGTGGCCGACCCGCCGAAGATGCCGGAGCGCGCACCCGACCACGAGGTGAGCTACGGCACGCGCACCGACCAGGCCCTGCTGTACCGGCTCAACGGTGACCGCAACCCGCTGCACTCCGACCCCGCGCTCGCGAAGTCGGTCGGCTTCGACAAGCCGATCCTCCACGGTCTGTGCACGTACGGCTTCACGGGCCGTGCCCTGCTGCACGAGCTGTGCGGCTCCGATGTCGCGAAGTTCTCGAGCATGGACAACCGCTTCAGCAAGCCGGTGGTGCCGGGCGACACGCTCACGATCCGCATGTGGGTCGAGGAACCGGGGCGCGCCCTGTACCAGACGGTGAACCAGGACGGCGCGGTCGTGATCGACGGCGGCGTGTTCACCTACACCCCGTAGTCCCTTCGCTCACAAGACCGACTCAGAGTGCGTTGAACGCGACGCGCGCGGCGCCGATCAGTGGACCGTTCGCGCCGAGCCCGGCCGGCACGACGCGCGTGCCGCGCGAGAACTCGATGCGACAGCGCGCGTCGATCTCGCGCTGTGCCGCCTCGAAGAACGCGTTGCCGTAGCCGAGCGCCACGGAACCGGCGACGACCGCGAGCGGCAGATCGAGCAGGTTGGCGACAGCCGCGATGCCGCGCCCCACCATCGTGCCCGTCCGCTCGATCGTGGCCGCGTCGGCGTCGGCGGGCGCGCGACCGGTGATGCTGCGGATCGCGGTTCCGCTCGCTTCGGCCTCGAGACAGCCCCGCGCGCCACACGCGCACTCGTGGCCGTCGGGGTCGACCATGATGTGGCCCACGTGTCCGGCATTCGCGCCGGCGCCATCGAGCAGGTGGCCGTCGAGCACGATGCCGCCACCCACTCCGGTGCTCACGACCATCGCCATGAAGTTGCGGTGATCGCGTGCCGCACCCACCCACCCTTCTCCGACGGCGAGCGCCTTGGCGTCGTTGTCAGCCCACACCGGCAGGCTCGTGTGCGCGGCCAGGCGACCGCGCAACGGAAAGCCGCGCCATGCCGGGATGTTGAGCGGCGACACGGTTTCGCCGCCTCGTGTCATCGGGCCGCCGCAGCCGGCGCCGACGGCGACGGCGTCACCCGCGAGTTGCAGTGAATCCATGAGTGCGGTGAGTGTGCCGAAGAGCAGCTCGGCGTCGGAGCCGGCGGGTGTGGGTGCGTCGAGACGTTCGAGCAGCGTGCCGTCGTCGCGCACCGTCCCGGCCGCGAGCTTCGTGCCACCGATGTCGACGGCGATGACGGTCGCGGGCACGGACGCGGAGGGTAGCGGGCGACATAGCCTGCGCCGATGGACGAGTTCGCACTTTCCCGCGCCGGGCATGTCGCCCGCCTCGCGCTCAATCGGCCCGACAAGCTCAACGCGCAGACGCCGGCGATGTGGATGCACCTCGCCAACGAGCTCGGTCCGGAGCTCGTGGCCGACAAGTCGATCCGCGTGCTCATCGTCGAAGGTCGCGGCCGATCCTTCTCGGCCGGTATCGACATCTCTACGTTCACGGCGCCGCGCGACGGCGGCACGTCGGGTCTCGGCGATCCGAACTCGGCGCGCGATCCGGTCGAAGCGGTACGCGCGGTGCAGCGCGGATTCGAGTTCCTCGAGATGGCGCCGTTCGTGACGATCGCCAAGGTGCACGGTCACGCACTCGGCGCCGGTATGCAGCTCGCGCTGGCCTGCGACCTGCGCGTCATCTCCGACGACACCACGATGGGGCTGCTCGAGACGAACTGGGGCCTCATGCCCGATCTCGGCGGCACCGTGTGGTTGCCGCGCCTCGTCGGTCCGGCCAAGGCGCTCGAGATCATGGTCACCGCCGACAAGCTGCGTGCCGACGAGCTCTTGCGGCTCGGCATCGTGAACCATGTGGTGCCGCGAGAGGAGCTCGACGCCAAGGTCGACGAGCTCGCGCAGCGCATTGCGGCGCGGCCGCCGCTGGCCGTGCGAGGCGCGAAGGCCGCGATCCGCGGTGGCTGGGGTCAGAGCACAGAGGTCGGGATGACTGCCGCGGCGCACGCGCAGCTCGCGTGCCTCGAATCGCGTGACTTCACCGAAGCCGCCAAGGCGTTCATCGAGCAACGGCCACCCGAGTTCACGGGTCGCTGACGCCGCTCCGTTCGCCGGTCAGCCGGAGGCGCAATCGGTGAGGTGGAGCGCGGTCGCCTGAGCGACAGCCGACTTCGAGGCGGCGTCGGCGCTCTGGAAGTCCTGGTTGTTCACGTCGTTGATCGCCTCGTCGAGGTACGTGAGCATCGTCTTGGCCGTGTCGGCATTGGTCGGCGGGAGCCCGAGCGCGTTGAACTCGGCGATCTCCTTCTGGCCCTCGGCGGCGTACGTGTCGGCGTCTCCACGTATGGCTGCTTGGGTGAGCGTGCTCGAGTACTTGCGGCAGATCGCGTTGGCGCGTGTCTCCCATTGTGCACTGGTGAGCGCGCCGTTCTTCG
The DNA here is from genome assembly GCA_017882905.1 of Acidimicrobiia bacterium. Classification (GTDB taxonomy): domain Bacteria; phylum Actinomycetota; class Acidimicrobiia; order IMCC26256; family PALSA-610; genus Chersky-683. Next base: position 12,972 of record JADGOO010000207.1, read on the forward strand.
TGGTCGACTTCCCGCCACCGCTCACCGCGATGGCGCCGCCCACGACCGCCGCGATGACCAGCACGCCGATCGCGATGAACAACCACGGTGGCTTGCGCGTCGCCAGCCCCGACGGCGTGATCGCTGCCGGGGCCGCGGCCGCCGAGGGTGCCGGTGGCGCGGTTGGCGCCGTGACGGGAGCCTCCGTGACGGGAGGCGCAGCCGCCGCCGCGGCGGGGGGCGCGCCGGCGTCGGGCAGATCGGGGAGCTCGATGTAGTCGCTCCAACCGGGGTCGTCCGTAGGCATCGTGGCGGGAGCCTCCTTCTCGGCGGCGAGCCTACTGATGGACCCGCCAGCTCGGTGCGCATCGGGGCGCCCCGCACATCACGTCGCGATGAGTGCGATCTCGGTGTCGGTTGCACTGTCGACGACGACGAGCGTGCCATTCGCGGCGCCTTCGTCGAGGCGCACGATGGCGTCGCTGGCGCGGTCGGCACTCACGACGGCCGGAACGCTGTTCGGCGCGGTGGCGTTCACTCGCACTCCGATCGCGCGGAACTCGAGCGCCATGTGTGCGGTGAGGTGGTTGAGAGCGGCCTTCGTGGCCGCGTACACACTCTGACCGAGGTCGGGGTACACGCGCAGGCCCGACACGCTCGAGACGTTGACAATGTTGCGATTGCGGGCGCGATTCTCGCGATCATCGGCTTGCCAAGTGAGCCGCGACACCGTGGCTGCGAGCTGCAGCGGGGCGATCACGTTCGTGGCGAACTGCGCTGCGGCGCTCTGGACGAGCCGGTTACTGCCGAGCATGGGCGCCATCGTCCACGTGGCAGCGTTGTTCACGAGCACGTCGATGCGATCGAATCGGGCGAGCGCCAGCTCGACCACCCGTTCGCAGTCGTGTTCGGAGGTGAGGTCGGCTTGCACGGCGAACACGCGGGCGCAGCTCTCGGCGATCGAGCGGTTCGGCGTGAGCGGATCCACGAACTCGAGGTGTTGTGACGGAACCGCTGGCAAGTGATTGTGGTACACGGCCACGATGTCGTAGCGGTCTGCGTAGCGCGCGCAGAACGCGCTGCCGAGATGACCCGATGCACCGGTGAGCACGCACACCCGGCGTGATCGTGAATGGGCTTCACCAACCGACAACGCCGGCCTCCCAGCCTCGTCGCGTGACCTCGGCGCACTCGCGGTGCAGCCACATCACCAGGCAGTTTCGCTCGGCAATGGGGTTGGTCAAGAAGCCGTGGAACGAGAATGGCGTGCACTCGAACATCACGATCGAGTTGTTGACCGGCGGGATGGCCACCGTGCGTCGCCGGGACCCTTCAGTGGAGTCGTAGAGTGCAACCTCGCCGCCCGATCGAGTCGGTGGGTTGGCAAGGAAGAACAGCACGGCGACGGCGCGCATGCGCGCGACAGTCGGCACGTCGGCGAGCGCCGCGCCGGTGCGGTAGTCGACGGTCGCGTCCGAGAGCGTGATGCCGTCGACGGACGCGTCGGTACGGAACCAGCCGGGGTTCAGATCGTTGTGCGGCCACCCACTCTGGGAGCCGACGGCGTGATGATGCAGCGTGACGTTGATGTCGCCCGTCGCCTCCACGCCGGCGAGTGACGCGATCATGTCGTGCCACTCGCGGGTCAGGAACACCGAGAACGCGCCCGCCGAGTCGCGACGCACAGGGGTCGCAGCAGCGTCGTAACCCGGAAGGCAGCGCGCAAATGCGCCGCCGTCGAGCAGGGCGCGGAACTCCGCTTCCATCTCGGCGAACAGCTTTGTGCCGAACACCGACTCGGCACGGAAGTGAGGGATCGGTGTGCTCACGCGGCGCCAACGGCGGCAGTCGAGCTGGTCGGCGAGCGCCGAGCTCGGCGCCGTGGGCGATGCCGACGCGGCGGTTGGCGCGGTCTCGCTCACATGCTCTCGAGGCGCGGCCGGCGTCGTCGCGCACACCTGAGCCCGGGCGAGCGCAGCGTCGACGATCGCGCGCCAGTGCGTATTCCAATGCTCGCCGAAGCTCCACTGCCGCTCGAACCATCCGAGGATCGCTTCGTCATCGGCGCTCTCGCCCGCGAGCTCGGCGACGGCTCGGGCGCGCAACGCGCGAGTGTGCGGCGTGCGCGTGCCGCGACGCTCCCAGTAGGGGACCGGTACCGGCGCTCGCGTCCATCCGAGATCTTCCTGACTGTCGTCGCTGAGGTGTTCGCGCAGCGCGACACCGACGCCGCCAGCTTCGAGGTAACAGCTGTCGAGGACCTCATCGCCCGGTTGGCGCAACGTGATGATCGCTTTCGACGCGAGCAGGTCTCGATGCTCGTCGGCAACGGCCCCGCCGTCGACGAACACGACATCGGCCGCGGCGATGGCCGCGCGCGCGGCGGCCGGAACGAACGCCGCGTCGAGGTCGGCGCTGTCGGGATTGCCGAGCGCGAAGTCGCGCCGCAGCACGAAGCGTGCGTCGTGCGGTGTGACTGCGGCGATGCACCGAGTCAGCTCACGACACCAGCCCGGATCGGTGAGGGTCGAGTACACCACGACGCGCAGCGGCGCCTCCTGGGCGCCGACCGCTTCCGGCAAACGGGCGAAGTTGGCGACGCCGAGCCGCGGGAGCGCGCGCAACGGTCCGGCCACGTCGGCGTTCCACAGCTTCACGCCGTGGCCGCGCAAGTCGTCGGCCACGCCGCGGAGCTCCGCGTCGACGGCAGCGGCCGGCGTGCGCGCATCGGCCAGCAGGCCTGCGCACACGATGCGACGGGCGCCGAGCTCGCGTGCGACCTGCAGCGCAGCCGCGAGCCCGGTTGCGGCGCCGACATCATCGGGCGTCATGTACACGACACCGTCGTTCGTGCGAGTCGACCTCCCGACCGCGATGATGGCGTCGCTTGCCGATTCAGGTTCGAGGCGCGTGGCTTCGTCTGCTGTGACGACGCGGTAGTGCGGCACGACATCGAGGGGCGCGGTACCGGCCGCGATCACGACCGCGTCGGGACCGGCGTGGGCAAGTGCGGGATCGGCCGCAAGGGCCACGACTACCGGCGCGTCGTGGTGGAGTCCGACGAGTGGCGCGAGCTCGCCCCGCTCGCGAGCGTCGCGAACTCGGCGGTGACGCTCGAGCCACCGTTCGGTCTGGCTGTTCGCTTGCTTGCGCAGCCGCGACGGAGGCAGCGTGAAGTCGTCAGGGAGCTGCTCGTGTAGCGCTTCGACGACGCGACGTACGGCGCGGCCGTCGCGTTCGCGCAGCTCTTCGTAGGTGACCACGACGGGCTCGATGCCGTTCGCGTCGAAGAACTGCGCCCAGCTGTCGTCTTCCGCGCGCAAGATCTCGCGCGCCTGCTCGATGTAGGCGTAGCTGAAGCGGAGCGCGTCGGGCTGCGGTGCGTCGAAGGGCGCGGGCGCGCTGTCGGCGTCCCACCACACTTGCGTCTGCAGCCCCTTCGTGTAGGACAGCGCCTGGCGCAACGTGTCGGTGCGCCGCAGCCACACGTAGTGCATGTCGGGGAAGTGCGCCTCGAGCAGCTCGCGCATCAGCTCGGGCCCGACGAACCGCCGCGTGGTCGTCTGTCGGGCGAAGTGCGCCAGCTGGCGGAAGTGAGCCTTGATGCCGAACACGCCGTTGCGCGTGGTGCCGAGCTCGGCGACCCGTGCGAGGTACGTGGCGTAGTCGCGCGTGCCCCAGCGCGGCGTCCAGTAATGCTGGTAGCCACTCGAGAAGTACTCGGTGGGCATGCCCGCGACGCCGGTGTCGCGGAGGCCTTCGCACAGCAGGTAGCTGCCGGTGCGCGGCGTGGCGCACACGATGTACGA